>CAMZBB010000010.1 GCA_947304405.1 uncultured Clostridia bacterium | reverse complement strand
ACGGGCGCTGCGGGTGCAACAGCGGGAGCAACCGGTTCAACAGGTGCAACAGCAGCAGGAACAACAGGTGCGACTGCCTCAACGGGTGCTGCAGGAGCAACAGGTTCTACAGGTGCTACAGCGGGTGCAACAGGCTCTGCCGGAGCTACTGCTGCAGGTGTAACGGGGGCAACTGCCTCAACAGGTGCTGCAGCTGCAGGAGCAGCAGCGGGTCTCGTCGAACCGCAATTGATGCAGAAATTTCCGTCATTCTCCTGTCCGCAGGAGCACTTCCAAATAGCGTTATCCATCTAATAATCCTCCCTTATTGAGTTTATCGTTAGAATTATAAAAAGAATTCAACATCGATGTCAAGAAATCATGAGGGAATGGATGCGGTCATGGTAAACTTACTGCCGTCCGCCGAAGTTGCGGTTATCTTGCCTTTGTGCGCCTCAACTATGCTTTTCGCTATCGAGAGACCTATACCGTATCCTCCGGTAGCCGAGTTGCGTGAAGCATCGGCACGGTAGAACCTGTCAAACACATGCTTCAGATTCTCTTTTGTTACCGGGTCCTTCGTGGCATTTGTGCAGCTGAGTTCAATGTTCCTTCCGTTGCTCTTAAGCTCTATGACAACGGTTCCGCCTTCCGGAGAGTACTTGATCGCATTATCAAGGAATATACCGACCAGCTGTCTGTATGCTTTCTGATCTCCGTTAAGGACAAGATCTTCCTCTATCTTAATATCAAGATTCTTTCCGGCCGCCTGTGCAGGTGCCTTAAAGGATTCTGCCTCCTGTGCCGTCACATCCGAGACGGGGAAATCCAAGAACTTAAACGCATCTTTGGTGCCTTCCTCGGTTTTTGCAAGGTAGATCAGGCTTCCGGTAAGTTCGGTAAGTCTTGCGGTCTGCTTTCTGATATCTTCAAGCCATTCGTTACCCTGGCCTTCATCATCTTCACTGAGTTCCATTTCAAGAACATCTGCATCCGCGTTGATTATCGCCAGCGGCGTCTTTAACTCGTGACCGGCATCCGTTATGAACTGCTTCTGCTTTTCATATGCTTCAGCCGTGGGCCTTATGACCGCTTTTGAGAAAATGGTTATGAGGATAAAAACGAGAAGCAGGCATATGAGAGATATCGCGATGCTTATGAACAGGAACGATCTGACGTTGCTCAAGCTCCTTCCGCAATCGTAGAAAATAATCAGGACTGAACCGTCCGTGGGAGACACAGTCTTTCTGAATCTGTAGTCACCGACAAATCCCCTCTCTTTTCCGGACTTGTAGATGTTCTTTCCCATTTCTGCCGCATCCTCACTGTCTACAGCAGAGATCCTGTCAGTACGGGTCGCCGTGACATTTCCGTCTTTTGAAAGAGTGACGCTGAAGAATCTGGATTCATACCTGACTTCAGGTGAGTTCTCATCGTCTTCGCCATTGAGAGATCTGGCGACTCTCATGAAAAAGTCGTTTCGCCTGTTGTTCCTTCTGCTGCGGTCACTTCTCCTTGTGCCGTCCGGATTCGTCTCAGATGTTTCCGAGCGGCTATTCATGCCGGGGAACCTTCCGCCACCATCGGTCAGCATTGCAAGTATGCCGTCAGCATTTCTTACAACGATCCTGTAGTTGAAGATGTTGATCACGCCGATCAGCATGATGAGGACCAGCGTAACGGACAACATGGAAACAAGCACGAACTTGCGGCGGAGCTTTTTGATCACTTAACAGCCTCCAGGGAATATCCCGCATTTCTTGTCGCTTTTATCTGAACATCCGCATTCAGTGCGGCCAGCTTCTTCCTGAGAAAAGAAATGTAAGTCCAAACCACGCTGATATCAGCCTCTGAATCTATCCCCCATATCTTATCCATGAACCTTTCGGTTGATATAAGCATTCCGGGGGTAGCCATCAGCAGTTCGATCATCTGGAATTCCTTGCCTGCGAGCCTGTATCTTCCTGACGGTGTGTAAAGCTCGAAAGATCCGCGGTCAAGCGTAAGATTGCCGACATGAAGAGTATTGTCAACGGCCACCTGAGGGGTTCTCGTCAAAGCCCTCAGACGCGCGAGCAGCTCCCTGCTCGAAAACGGCTTTGTCAGGTAATCGTTTGCGCCGGCATCAAGACCCACTACCTTGTCGTCTATCTCCGATTTTGCGGTCAACATTATTACGGGGATCGTACATCCCTTTTTCCTTATCTCTTTGACGGAATCAATACCGTTCATCTTCGGCATCATGACATCCATGATAATGACGTCATAGTCGCCGGCCAGTGCATAGGACGCAGCCTCCTCACCATCGTATACGGCATCTACGGAATAATTATTCTTTGTAAGTATTGTTTTCAAGGCGTTTGACATCGAACGCTCATCTTCTGCAAGCAGTATCCTCATGCCCCCGGTCCCCTTCCTGTTTTAGACATTTTAACCCGTTATGAGACCATTATGCACACCTAACTTGAAACGGAGTTTAAAGAAAAATAAAAATCCCGCGGAAACTCCGCGGGATATAAATACAGTTTATAAGCTTTTTGCTTTACTTTTTGGTCTTCTTTACGGTCAGATCCTCAAGGAATCCCTTCGGGCTTCTGACTTCAAGTTCACCCTCGACCTGACGGATCAGGTCATCAGCAACGCTGGTAAGGATCAGTACTGACGTACCTGCAAACCAAACATTCTGGAAACCTGTAAGAGTACCGACTACCGTAGGCAGGATGCATACGAGTACGAGGAATACCGCTTCGATCCAGTTGAGTCTGAATGCCGCTTTCTTGATGAACTCGGTCGTAGGCTTACCGGCTCTGATACCGCTGATCGTACCGCCGTTCTGGTTGATGTTGTTCGCGATCTCGATCGGATGGAAGTTGATCGACGAATAGAAGAACGTGAACGCGAAGATCAGGAAGAAGTAAACTCCGTAATACCATGCGCTTCCGTTAAAGGAATCTCTAAGCCACTTGCCGAAATCACCGGGTTCCTTGATGAACATCGTAACGATGATCGAAGGAACTGAAAGGATGGACATAGCAAAGATGACAGGCATAACACCGGACATATTGACCTTGAGAGGCAGGTAGTCCCTGTTGCCTCCGCGCTGGTTTCTGCCGATGACCTTCTTGGAATACTGTACCGGGATCCTTCTTTCCGCATCCTGAACATAGATAACGAAAACGATGATCACGAGAGCCACGATCGTTACAAGGATAAAGACCAAGACTCCTACCAGGAATCCGACGATAGCGTTATCAAAATATCCGCTGATCTCAACAGCCTTGCTGAAAAGTGTCTTTGCCATTTCCGGAAGACGTGTAACGATACCTGCGAAGATTATCAGTGATACGCCGTTACCGATACCGACATCGTTGATCTTTTCGCCAAGGAAGACTACGAGAGCCGCACCCGCCGTAAAAGAAGCAACTACGAGAACTGCTGAAAGCCACTTTGCATTGGGAACGATCTCGATGAGTGAATCTCTTGTGGAGAAGCAGAACAGTGATGACTGAACCAATGCAAGGCCGATAGCGGAATAACGAGTGATCTTATCCATCTTCTTCCTTCCGGTTGCACCTTCCTTCTGCATCTCTTCGAGAGCAGGGATGACTACCGTAAGGAGCTGGATGATGATCGATGCGTTGATGTACGGTGATACACCCATCGAGAGGATGGATGCGTGGTACAGTCCGCCGCCGGAGATGATATCCATGATGCTGCCGAGCTGTCCCCAGGTCTGAAGGATAGAAGTAAACTTCTGACCGTCAACAGCAGGAACAGGTACAAGACCGCCCAGCATGAACAGACCGAGGATCATGAAGGTATAAAGCAGTCTCTTGCGCAGTGATTGTACGCTGAAAGCATTAACTGCAGTATCGAAAATACCGTTCATGCTTTATTAAACCTCCGTTGCCGTGCCTCCGGCCTTTTCAATCTTCTCTTTTGCTGAAGCTGTGAACTTAGCAGCCTTAACGTCAAGCTTCTTGGTAAGCTCGCCGCGTCCGAGAATCTTGATGCCGTCATTGTTCTTAGGAACAGAGATTACGCCCTGCTCGTCAAGAACCTGTGCGGTTACTTCGGTTACGCCTTCGATCTTCTCAAGATCAGAAACGTTGATTGTAATGTACTGAGGAGCAAAACGCTTGTTGTTGAAGCCCCTCTTAGGGAGACGTCTGTAAAGAGGCATCTGGCCGCCTTCAAATCCGGGTCTTACGCCACCGCCTGAACGGGCATTCTGACCCTTGTGTCCACGGCCGCCTGTCTTGCCGTTGCCTGATCCCGGGCCTCTACCCTTACGGTAAGCGACCTGGTTGCCGGCGGAAGTCATTTCATTGAGTTTCATTACTTAAACCTCCATTAAGCTTCTTCGCAAACTACGTAGTTGGTAACGGCCTTGACCATACCGCGCGTAGCCTCGTTGTCGGCCTTCTCAACTGTCTGACCGATCTTTCTGAGACCGAGAGCTCTTACAGTAGCCTTCTCGTTAGCTCTTGCCTTGTTGATGCTCTTTGTGAGCGTGATCTTTAAATTAGCCATTGTTTCGGGACCTCCTTACTTCTTGATCTCGTCAATGGTCTTGCCACGGAGCTTTGCAACTTCCTCAATGGACTTGAGTCCCTGAAGACCGGCAAGCGTTGCGTTAACCATGTTATTCGGGTTGTTGGAGCCGATAGACTTTGTACGGATGTCTGTAACGCCTGCGAGCTCGCATACTGAACGTACGGGGCCGCCTGCGATGATACCGGTACCGCCTGCAGCAGGCTTCATTACGATATGAGCTGCAGCGTATTCACCGATCGTCTCGTGAGGGATGGTGCCGTTAACGAGGGAAACATTGATAATGTTCTTCTTTGCTTCCTCGATGCCCTTCCTGATTGCATCCGGGACTTCGGTAGATTTGCCGATGCCCTTACCTACTCTGCCGTTCCTGTCACCGATGACAACAAGAGCTGCGAAGCGCATATTCTTACCGCCCTTAACTGTCTTTGAGACACGGCCGATATGTATAACTCTCTCTTCGAACTCCGGTTTCTTTTCCTCTCTGGAAATGTTCTTGGAATCGTAAGCCATTCTTTATTGATCCTCCCGATTAGAATTCGAGACCGGCTTCTCTTGCCGCCTCTGCCAGTGCCTGGACTCTTCCGTGATAAAGGTAACCGCTGCGGTCAAAGACAACAACCTTGATGTCCTTAGCCTGAGCACGCTCAGCGATGAGCTTGCCAACCGCTTTAGCTGCCTCGATGTTGCTTCCGACAGAAACAGAGCCCTTGATCTCCTTGTCAAGCGTAGAAGCGCTTGCGAGAGTGGTCTGTGCCTCATCGTCGATTATCTGGGCGTAAATATGGGCGTTGCTTCTGTAAACGCAAAGCCTGGGGCATTCACCTGTGCCGGAGATCTTCTTCCTGACACGGACATGCTTTCTTTTACGGATTTTATTCTTGTCAATTCTTCCAATCATGCTTTTATACCCCCTTTTCCTTACTTCTTAGCACCAGTCTTGCCTTCCTTGATGATAAGGTGCTCGCCGGCATACTTGATACCCTTGCCCTTATAAACATCAGGAACTCTGAGGCTGCGGATCTTAGCTGCTGTCTCACCGACGAGCTGCTTGTCTGCACCCTTGACGAAGATCTGGTTGTCTTTGACGTCGATCGTGATTCCGGCAGGTTCTTCCATCTCGATGGGATGAGAATAACCGAGGTTGAAAACAACCTTGTTACCCTGCTTCTGAGCTCTGTAACCAACGCCGTTGATCTCGAGGGTCTTTGTGAAACCATCGGTAACACCAACCACCATGTTGTGGATGAGTGCCCTTGTAAGACCGTGAAGTGCTCTGTGATCCTTGTCGTCAGAGTGACGCTCAACGAGGATCTCGGAACCTTCCATCTTTACGGTAATGCTGGGATGTACATCAAGAGACATCTCAGTCTTATCCTTCTTTACCGATACATGCTGCCCGTCGATCTTAACATCGACGCCTGCAGGAATCGTGATCGGCATTCTACCAATTCTTGACATATATGTTTTCCTCCTGCTCTTAAGATTGTGCCCCTGACTGCGGTATGTCGCCGCAATCAGTGCTTTTCAGAGTTGTATAGTGCCTAAGTGTTACCAAACGTAAGCAAGGACTTCGCCGCCGACACCGAGCTTTCTAGCTTCCTTGTCGGTCATAACGCCCTTGGATGTAGAGATGATCGCGATACCGAGACCATTGAGAACGCGAGGCAGGCTGGTCTTGTCGGCATAAGTACGGAGACCCGGCTTGGAAATTCTCTTGATGCCGGAAATTACGTGCTTCCTGCCGGAATACTTCAGAGTAACTCTGATGATTCCCTGGGTGTTGCCCTCTACCAGCTCGTAGCTCTCGATATAACCTTCATCCAAAAGGATCTTTGCGATCGACTTCTTGAGATTCGACTGCGGAATATCTACAGTAGCGTGGCCGGCAGTGCCTGCGTTACGAATTCTCGTAAGCATATCAGCGATTGCGTCTGTAATCTGCATTTTTCTTCCTCCTGTTTATATGGACAGTTGCAATTCTTATGAAAGAGACCGTCATTACCAGCTTGCTTTTTTAACACCCGGGATCTCGCCCTTGTATGCGAGGTCACGGAAGCAGAGACGGCAAATCCCGTACTTGCGGATATAAGCATGAGGCCTTCCGCAGAGCTTGCAGCGGTTGTGCTGCTGAGTTGAGAACTTAGGTGCTCTCTGGGACTTAAGAATCATTGACTTCTTTGCCATGTTTTATTTCTCCTCCAATTATTTGCGGAAAGGCATGCCCATAAGCTTAAGGAGCTCGAATGCCTCTTCGTCTGTCCCGGCTGTAGTAACGATGATGATATCCATTCCGCGGATCTTGTCGATCTTGTCGTAATCGATCTCAGGGAACATGAGCTGCTCCTTGATACCCATTGCGTAGTTACCGTGTCCGTCGAAGGAATTGGGATTGATTCCACGGAAGTCACGAACTCGGGGAAGAGCAAGGCTGATGAGCTTGTCGAGGAAGTAATACATATTCTCTCCTCTGAGCGTAACCTTGCATCCGATCTTCATGCCTTCTCTGAGCTTGAATGCAGCAATGGACTTTGTAGCGGTAGTAGCGATAGGCTTCTGGCCGGCGATGAGTCCCATGTCGCGCATAGCTGCTTCGAGTGCCTTAGGGTTGTCCTTTACTTCGCCGACACCCATGTTGAGCACGATCTTGTCAACCTTCGGGATCTGCATTGAGGAGCTGTACTTAAACTTCTCCTGAAGAGCAGGAACCACTTCTGATGTGTATTTTTCTTTTAATCTGGACATCTGAAATTACTCTCCCTTCTTGGCCTTGGAAACCGTGTCGATAACCTCGCCGGATCTCTTTGCGATTCTGGACTTGGAGCCGTCCTCGTTGATCCTGTATCCGACTCTGGTAGGTTTGCCGGTCTTGGGATCCTTGAGCATAACGTTTGAAGCATCGATTGATCCTTCACGCTCAATGATTCCCGCAGGAGCGTTCTGAGTTCTTGCCTTCTGGTGCTTCTTGACCATATTGACACCCTCAACGAATACTCTGCCCTTCTTGTTGTCGACCGAGATAACTTTGCCCTCTGCGCCCTTATCCTTGCCGGAGATGACTACTACCTGGTCGCCCTTCTTTACGTGAACAATGTTTGCCATTTAGCCAGCCCTCCTTACAGAACTTCCGGAGCGAGGGAGAGGATCTTCATGTAATCCTTATCTCTGAGCTCTCTCGCTATGGGTCCAAAAATACGGGTTCCGCGGGGATTCTTGTCTTCTTTGATGATGACAGCCGCGTTCTCGTCGAACTTGATATAAGATCCGTCAGCGCGTCTTACGCCGTGCTTGGAACGTACAACGACAGCCTTAACGACGTCGCCTTTCTTGACCATGCCGCCCGGAGCAGCGCTCTTAACGGAGCATACGATAACGTCGCCGATGTTGGCGTACTTACGCCATGAACCGCCCAAAACCTTGATGCAAGCGAGTTCACGAGCTCCTGTATTGTCGGCAGATCTCAGTCTGGATTCAACCTGAATCATTTGATATATCCTCCTTAGTCTGCTTTACTTAGCCTTCTCGATAACCTCGACCAGTCTCCAACGCTTGTCCTTGGAGATAGGACGGGTTTCCATAACCTGAACCTTGTCGCCCTCATGAGCTTCGTTGTTCTCATCGTGAGCCTTGAGTTTGTAGGTTCTCTTCATGATCTTTCCGTACAGAGGGTGCTTAACGTGCTCTACGACGGAAACTGTGATCGTCTTGTCCATCTTGTCGGAAGTAACGATACCGACTCTGGTCTTTCTTAAGTTTCTTTCAGCCATCTTAAGACGTTCCCCCTTACTTCTTAGCAGCGAGTTCCAACTCGCGCTTGATTGTCATGACTCTTGCGATATCACGCTTTACAGATGCGATCTGAGCGGGATTCTCCAGCTGGTTTGTAGCGTGCTGGAATCTGAGCTTGAAAAGCTCTTCCTTAAGGGAAGCAAGCTCTTTGTTAAGCTCTTCGGAAGACATCTTGCGAATTTCCTCAACCTTCATTTGCGCTTACCTCCTTCTCTTTTGCTATGAACTTTGTTCCGCAGGGAAGCTTATTGCCTGCAAGCCTCATAGCTTCTCTTGCCTGCTCCTCAGTAACACCGGCGATCTCGAAAAGAACTCTGCCCGGCTTAACTACTGCGCACCAGTACTCGTTTGCTGCCTTACCTGAACCCATTCGGACCTGTGCAGGCTTCTTGGATACCGGCTTGTCGGGGAAGATCTTGATCCAGACCTTACCGCCTCTCTTGATGTATCTGTTGATGGCGACACGGGCAGCCTCTATCTGATTTGACTTGATCCAGCAAGGCTCTGTAGCCTGAAGGCCGAAATCACCGTAAGCTACGAAGTTGCCACGGGAAGCCTTACCCTTCATGCGGCCTCTCTGCTGCTTTCTGTATTTTGTTCTCTTAGGAAGTAACATTTACGCTTTTCCTCCTTCGCCGTTGCTGGGATTTGACTTGCGTGTGAACTTCTCACCCTTGTAAATCCATACCTTGACACCGATTCTGCCGTACTGTGTATCAGCCTCTGCAAAACCATAGTCGATATCAGCACGAAGAGTCTGAAGCGGGATCGTTCCCTCGTGATATGTCTCGGATCTTGCGATCTCGGCACCGCCCAAACGGCCGGAGCACTTTGTCTTGATTCCGAGAACATCAGGCTGCTTCATAGCAAGCTGCATTGCTCTCTTCATTGCTCTTCTGAAACTTGCACGATTCTCAAGCTGGTTAGCGATGCTCTGTGCAACGAGAAGTGCATCGGTGTCATTTGTCTTGATAACTTCAACGTCAACAGTGAAGACTCTCTTCTGATCCTTGGCAAGGCCCTTGTTGAACTCTTTTTCAAGAGCTTCCTTGAGCTCGACTCTGCCGGAACCCTTGTCACCGCCAACGAGTGAAGGACGTGCTGTCTTGATCGTGACATTGATCCTGTCAGCGCCCTTACGGTCAACGATTACCTTGCTGACAAAAGCAACATTGCTTCTTGCCTCGTCAACAGGCTTCTTGGAATTCTTTCTTGCGATAGGATCTATAGCCTTCATGACGAACTCGCGGATCTTCTGGTCCTCGATAAGGCAGTCAGCGAACTGCTGCTTCTCGGAATACCAGTGTGAGCTCCAGTCGTCGATAACGCCGATTCTTAATCCATTAGGGTTAACTTTCTGACCCATGCGTAACCTCCTTATACCCTTTCCTTGAGAACGATAGTGATGTGACTGGTTCTCTTCTTGATCGAACTTGCCGAACCTCTTGCGCGAGGAATGTATCTCTTGAGCACCGGGCCCGGATTAGCGATTGCATCGGCAACATAAAGCTTGCTTCTGTCGAGCTGGAAGTTGTTGACAGCGTTCGACTCAGCGGACTTAAGAACCTTTGCGATTGCAGGTGAAGCGATCTTGGGTGTGTAAGTGAGAATCGCGTAAGCGTCATCGATCGACTTGCCCTTGATGAGGTCGGTAACAACTCTGACCTTACGGGGAGCGATCCTGATGTACTTAGCCGTTGCAAGGCCCTGATCTCTGCCCATGCCGAGAAGCTTTCTCTGCTTCTTTGTAGGGACGGGAAGCCTGTTGTTGCGTCTTGAAGGAGCGCTGTAGGCTTCGAGTATCTTATCGCGGTTCTTCTCGATGTTTTCTCTGCTTAAAATAATCTTTTCCACAGACTTAATCCTCCTTAACCAGCTGTCTTCTCATTGCTGGTGTGACCGCCGAACTTGCGCGTAGGAGCAAATTCGCCGAGCTTATGACCGACCATGTCCTCTGTAACGTATACAGGAATGAACTTGTGTCCGTCATAGACAGCAATCGTGTGACCAACGAATTCAGGGAAAATTGTTGAAGACCTGGACCATGTCTGGATGGTCTGCTTCTCGTTGGCATCGTTCTGCGCCTTAACCTTCTTCATGAGAGCTTCCTGAACGTAATAGCCCTTTTTAGTAGATCTACTCATTTGAACTATGCCTCCTTAAGCCTTTCTAGCCTTAACAATGTACTTGTTGGACTGCTTCTTCTTGTTTCTGGTCTTCTTACCGAGAGTAGGAACACCCCAAGGTGTAACAGGGCCGGGAAGACCGATAGGTGACTTACCTTCACCACCGCCGTGAGGGTGGTCGTTAGGGTTCATGACGACACCTCTTACAGAAGGTCTGACGCCTGCGTGTCTTGTCTTACCGGCTTTACCGAGCTTGATGTTCTCGTGCTCAGCGTTTCCGATAGCACCGATCATTGCGCGGCAGACTTCAGGGATCATACGAACCTCACCGGAAGGAAGTCTGATCTGAGCGAATCCGTTCTCCTTAGCCATGAGCTGAGCTGAAGAACCTGCAGTTCTTACGAGCTGTGCGCCCTTGCCGGGATTCATCTCTACGCAGCAGATGACTGTACCTACAGGAATGTTCGAGATAGGAAGAACGTTACCTGTGAGGATGTCTGCCTCGGGGCCGCTGCAGACAACGCTGCCTACTGTAAGGCCCTCGGGTGCGAGGATGTAGGACTTAACGCCGTCAACATACTGGATGAGGGCGAGATATGCAGTCCTGTTCGGATCATATTCGATAGCCTTGACTTCAGCGTTGATACCGACTCTGTCGCGCTTCCAGTCAATGTTTCTAAGCTTTGTGCGGTTGCCGCCGCCGATGTGACGGACGGTGATACGGCCATAAGAGTTGCGGCCGCCTGTCTTCTTTTTCTTTGTAAGAAGGCTCTTCTCAGGAGTTTTCTTGGTGATGACGGAATAGTCTGCTACGGTCATCCCTCTAACTGCAGGAGAAGTAGGATTAAATGATTTTACTGCCATTTTTATTCACTCCTTATCACTGACCGAATCCGAATTCTTCGATGGACGTCTTGTACTTCTTGCCGGACTTGACAGCCTTGCCGCCCTTGCCGGTGTAAGAAGCCTCAGCACCCTCTGTATCGATGGTCACAACAGCCTTCTTGAAGGAAGCTGTCTTGCCGGGCTTGTTACGAAGTCTCTTTGTCTTGCCGTCATAGTTGGCGACGTTAACACCGATAACCTTTACATCGAAAAGCTTCTCAACAGCTTTTCCGATCTCTGTCTTGTCTGCATCGGGAGCAACGATGAACGTGTACTTGCCCTCTGCGGCAATTGTCATGGTCTTCTCTGTGATGACAGGCTTGAGAATTACATCATAGGGTGTGTTCATTTGTACACCTCCTCAATCTTTTCAACTGCTGCCTTGGTAGCTACGAAGCTGTCATACTTGAGGATGTCGAAGACGTTGATCGTGTTAACGTAAGCTGTCTTGACGTCTTTGATGTTCCTTGCGGAAAGAACAGCGTTCTTGTTCTCGCCATCGAGAACGATGAGTGAAGACTCACCTGCACCGATAGCTGTGAGAGCTTTAGCAACTACGCTTGTCTTGATGGAGTCAAGGTTAAGATCCTCAAGAACAATGAGCTTGGAATCAGCAACCTTGGAAGAAAGTGCAGACTTGAGAGCAAGTCTTCTGACCTTCTTGGGAACTGTGTAAGAGAAAGTTCTGGGTGTGGGTCCGAAGATCGTGCCGCCGCCTACATACTGAGCGGAACGTGTTGAACCGTGACGTGCGCGGCCTGTGCCCTTCTGTCTGTAAGGACGCTTTCCGCCTCCGGAAGTCTCACTTCTTGTCTTTGTCTTCTGTGTGCCCTGGCGGCGATTAGCGAGCTGGTTCCTGACAACGAGTGACATTGCATCACTGTTGGGCTCGATTCCGAAAATCTCATCGGAGAGCTCGATGGAACCCTTAACGGCACCGCTAAGATCTTTAATATCTACTTTAGCCATTATTATGTTCCTCCGTCTTATTCAGCGGCCTTTACGGTATTCTTAACCGTAACGATTCCGCCCTTGGGTCCGGGGATTGCGCCTCTGATTACGAGGATTCCCCTCTCACCGTCTACCATTACGACACTAAGGTTCTGGACTGTGCAGTTAACTGCGCCCATATGTCCAGGCATCTTCTTTCCGGGAACAACGCGGCCCGGTGTAGATGTAGCGCCCATGGAACCGACTCTTCTGTGATACATGGAACCGTGGCCTGAAGGACCACCCTTCTGTCCATGTCTCTTGATGTTGCCCTGGAAGCCCTTACCCTTGGATGTACCGCTTACGTCGACCTTGTCGCCAACAGCGAACATGTCAGAGACCTTGATCTCCTGGCCGAGGCTGTACTCCTGATCAGGTGTGAACTCGCGGATGATCCTCTTGACCTCCACGTCAGCCTTCTTGAACTGTCCTGCATCCGGCTTGTTGACAAGCTTGGCGCGTACCGAACCGGTACCTACCTTGCATGCTGTGTAACCGTCAGTCTCAACCGTCTTGTTCTGGAGCACGTACATAGGCTCGCACTCGATAACGGTTGCGGGGATTACGTTACCGTTCTCGTCGAACAGCTGCGTCATTCCTGACTTTCTGCCAATAATGAATTTCGTCATAAATTTCTTTTCCTCCTCTTCAGGTTATTGGTTCGCCGGACCTTGAATCCTTCTTGGCGAACATGACCCCGGGACGCACAGCTTGGCATTACGATGCGTTCCGGTATTCAGACCCGCTTAGTCTTATTTCTGTTTGATCTCAATAGAGACGCCTGCGGGCATGTCAAGCTTTCCTAAATCTTCCATGACCTGGGAAGACGGTGTGTAAACATCGATGATCCTCTTGTGTGTTCTCTGCTCGAACTGCTCACGGGAATCCTTGTTTACGTGGGGTGAACGCAGAATCGTAACGATCTCCTTCTCTGTAGGGAGCGGGATCGGGCCTGCGAAGCTTGCATTGTCGCGTGAGAGTACGTCAACGATGAGCTTTGCGCTGTCGTCAAGGATCTTATGGTCGTAAGCCTTGAGTCTGATTCTGATCATGATCTTCTTTGTTGCCATTGTGTTTGGCCTCCTTATAAAAGCTGTATTTCTTTTCTCAACCTTGTCGGGCGTTTCCTCGTACTCCATTCAAAAACCCAGTTAACCAGTTACCGTCGAACGACAGCACTTTGGGACTCTGGGCAAGTGTCTGCAATACCCTTTTCGTCCTGCCTTCAAGGCATGAGACCGGCAGATGATCTTTGCTCTGCCATCGGCTCCTTCGAAGTTACCCGCGATCCGTCCGCGCAGCCGTGGCGCCGTTCGCGGCAATCTCCGTTATCAAAGCCTTTTTGCGCGCAGCCATGGTCGCCCATAGAGCGCAGCGAAAAGTATTCTACTCCGCGTATTCCATATTTTCAAGAGTTTTTTTGTGATTTTGTAAAATTTTGTGATCGAAAAGCGGCTTTTTACCGATTTTTAAGAAAATCAGCCAGTTCTTCGGTCCCGAAAACGTATTTTTTGTTGCAGAAACGGCAGCAGGTCTCCACCGGTTTGCCGTCCCTGATAAGATCTTCGAGGTCTGTTTTGGACAGTGCGGCCAGTCCCGCGCTCATGCGTTCCCTGCTGCAGGTGCACTCGAACGACACGGGAGCCGCATCCAGATATTTAAGATCGGGATCGCCCATGAACAGATCCATGATCTGCGCGGGAGTAAATCCCTCCGACAGCAGGAATGACACCTCGGGAAAACCCGCTGCCCTATTCTCAAGATAGGAGATCTCATCTTCTCCGGCACCCGGCAGGAGCTGGGCCATGAATCCGCCTGCATGAACGACCCTGCCTCCTTCAAGCAGAACGCCGAGCGCTACGATCGACGGAACCTGCTCGGACTTGAGAAGATAGCATGCAAAATCCTCGGCTATCTCTCCGCTGATAAGCTCAACAGAACCCACATAAGGATCCTTCAGGCCAAGATCTCTGACGACAGTGAGCGTTCCCCTGCCGACAGCTGCTCCGACATTGATCTTGCCGGGCTTGTGATACTCGGTCGGTACGTTGTTCTCCACAGGATATGCACGGCACTTGAAGCCGTAATCGGTTACACAGGTCATGCCTCCTAACGGACCATCACCTCTGATGATCGTCGTCTGGGTGTCAGTCGGTCTCTTCATCGATTCGGAAATGAGGAGCGAACCCGTAATGAAACGTCCCAGCGCGGCAGTTGCCGACGCTGACGTATCATGGAGAACTCTTGCCTTTTCGCAGGCGGCGGTCGTCCTTATCGCAGAGCACTTGACCAGACCGCCGAGGGCTTCTCCCCTGACGATGTGATCCATGGAAACATCTTCCGGCATGCCTTTAACAAAATAAGGATTGTCCGTCATGAATTCCCCTTCTTTCCGTACACATAGAATATGCGTTCCTCGTCTTCACCGGGCTTACAGTCTTTGAGCTCGCCATAAACGCCGAGGAGCGTAAGTCCCGCTTTTTCCGCAGTGTCATTAAAGAACTCCGCAGGATAATACTTCTCAACGAGGTCACCGTCAAATCTCTCATAAAGGCCGTTTTCCGAGAGCGAGAAAAGCGTAAGTTCCGCGGTATTTATCTTCGTCTCAGGATCGTATGAGTTTAACCACAGCAACGTGAAATCATCGTAGTCCTCGTAGAAAACGTTATCTGCGAGAGTATCTTCGAGGTGATGCTCTGTGATCGCATCGAAGATAAACAAGCCTCCGTCCTCAAGACACGACCCGACCGCGGCGAAAAGCTTTTCGAGTGCTTTTCCGTCAGTAATGTGGTCAACCGTATCAAGAGTGGAGATGAAGCAGTCGGTCTTGCCTCCGATGTCAAAATCAGTGATATCCTGGACAGACCACAACACTTTATCCGCTCCTTCTTTTGAGGAAGCCTGGATGAGCATCTCCTCTGCCGAGTCGATCCCGGTCATTTTATAACCCATTGATGCGAGTTCAACAGTTACGCTGCCCGTGCCGCATCCGAGATCCGTTATGCTTTCCGTTTTGAATGGGGAATGTCTGGTTATGAGCATCGAAATGAAATCAGCCCATGCTTTGGGATCCATGTCAGACTGCATGGTGTCATAGTACATGGAGAGCGCGTCATAGAAATTGTCCATGGATCTTCAGACCTGATCAGGGCAGGTATCTGAGCGGGTTCACGGGTGAACCGCTCTTGCGGACTTCGAAGTGCAGATGCGAACCCGTTGAAGTTCCCGTGCTTCCGACTTCACCGATCTTTTGACCGGCCTTGACCTTCTGTCCGGAACGGACATAGATACTTCTTGCGTGACCGTAAAGCGTTGTGTATCCGCCGCCGTGGTCGATGATGCAGTAGTTGCCGTAACCCGAACCGCCCGTGTTCTGTCCCTGTACCGGCTTCGAAACGAGAATGACGACTCCGCTGCCGGCAGCCATTATGGGCGCGCCGTAACCGCCTGCTATATCGACACCGGAGTGGAACTTCTTTGTCTGATAGACCGGGTGGATACGCCACCCGAACTCGGAGGTGATCGTGCGGCCGTTCGTCGGCCATCTGAACTTGCCGTTCGTCGGGCCGTTATACATATTCTGTTTTGCGTACTGCTTCTGAAGCTTCTTGATCTTGTCGTTTAAAGATTCAGCTTCCTTCTGGAGCTTATTTTCCTGCTTTTCCCATGAAGAAAGCTGTGTCTTGACGTTCTGGAGTTTCTTTTCGGTCTTGCCGATAAGTGCTGCCAGTTCGTCTAACTCTTTCTGCTTCTGGATGGCAATTTCCTGCATGTCATCGGCTTCTTTGAGCGCAAGTTCTCTCTGGAGCTTGGCGTCATCTACCGCGACCTTCATCATGTCAACAGCCTGGGCATCGGCATCTGCGATCAGGGTCATTATCTCCATGTTGGTAAAGAAACCCGCAAGGCTCTCTGATTCAAGAAGGACCTCGAACATCGACTTGTTCTGGAATTCGAACATCGCGGAAACTCTTTCCTGGAATGCCTTTTCGGACTTCTCGAGGTTCTCTCCGGCCGTGATGTAGTCGTCTAATGCCTTAACTCTTGCCTCGAGCGCCGCCTGGAGCGATACTGCGATCTCCGCATACTGGGCACGCTGTTCGTCATTAGCGTCGTTGAGCGCTATGAGCTCATAATTGACCTGCTTTTTCTTGTTCTTGAGTTCGTAGACTTTGGAAGCGGCGGACTTTGCCTTTTTCTGCGTCTCGTTACGCTTCTTTTTCGCGTCCTCGATATCCTTTTTGGTAACGCCGTCGACTTTTGTGACTGCCATCTCGGGAGCAGCTGCTGACGTAACAGCCATCCTTGCGGTAGTCCCGAAGATTATCACGAGGAGCAGGCACAATATCGCACAGGCAGGCTTCAGATATTTCCTTCTGAGGTATGCCTCGCGCTCGGCGATCGCTTCAAGTTCTTCTTTATAACGCATATATACCTCTTATACCTTTACGTACTTGCGGACGGAGATGCCGCTTCCCAGCGCTCCGATCAAAGTTCCGAGGACCGCCAGCATCAAAAGCTCGTGCCACATCAAAGCTCCCGTGGGAACCAGTGCATAAAAACTGGACGTATCGATGGTCTTCATTGCCGCGAGGTAGATCTGGTGGTAGATGAACATGGTAAGTCCCCATGAAACTATAGCGCTGATAATGCCGACGATCGCGCCTTCAATGATGTAAGGAAGCCTGATGTAGTTATTTGTAGCGCCGACAAACTTCATGATCTCTATCTCGCTCGCCCTGGAGTATACCGAGATCCTTACCATGTTCGAAATGATGAACAGCGAGATCAAGAGCAGTACTGCAAATGACGCTATAGTCGCTATGTTAACTACCTTGCTGGACTTCGTCAGGAACTGCATGACGCGGCTTTCCTGCTGGACCTTTGACACTCCGTCATATGTCTCGACTTCACTGCACACCGTATCGGCAAGCGAAGGATCGGTGAGCCTCAGAGAGAATGTAAAAGGAAGATACATGTTGTAATCGAAATCATCAAGGATCGAAGCGGAATCGCCGAGATTTGACTTGAAATAATTGTAGTTCTGCTCAGGCGTCGATACTGTGTACTCGATGATCATCGGGTTGTTCTTGAACTTCATCGCAGCAGTGTTAAGTTCTTCTTCGGTGCACTGAAGCTTCATATATACTTCGATGGGCGGCTTCTGGCTGAGCTTTGCCATGATGCCTCTGGCGTTGACCGAGAATATGAGGAACACGCTCATGATGATGAGCATCAGCGTGATCGTCGTTATGGATGCGATGGTCACCAGCGGGTGTCTTACGATTCCGCGGATACCTTCACGAAGTGAATTCAGAAAAGCTCTTCCGCTCATAAGTCACCATCCTCCGGGAAAATGTCAATGTCATTGCCCGAATCCGAACCGTTCTTTTTATTCTTTTTCTTCTTTTCGGCTTTCGATTTGCTCTTCTCCGGCTTGGACTGCTTTTCCTCTTCCTTTACGGTTGGAGCAGGAGCGGCTGCCGGTTTGGCCTCTTCGATATCCTCACCAAAAGTGATCTTGCTGCTTTCCGCAGCCGTAAGCGTCTCGGGAGAGATGTTGATCTCAATTATCTCGGGGCCCTCTGCGGATGCTTCGGGTTCCTTTTCAGTCTCAGTTTTTTCTTCAAGCGTATCGGTTATTACCTCAACGGGCAGATCTTCCGGATCCGTCTCAGCCGGAAGCGGAGCAGCAGGAGCAGAGTCAAAGAGCTTCTCATGCTTTGTCAGGTCATCGTTGAACATAAGCGGAGGCGATACTCTTGTCTGGTCGGGGTTGAAATCGGGATCATCAAAATTGTCGCCGTAGGCGGCATCCCCGTCATCGCCGAACGCGACAAGATCGCTCGCGCCGGAATAAAGAGACGTTCGCGAAGCCTGGTTTGCCTGGTTTTTCGAGTCGGAACCGGAAGATTCCCTGTATCCGCTCTCGCTCTCGTCTCTGACTATCTTGCCGCCTTCGATCTCGATAACGCGCTTCTTCATCCTGTCGACCATTGTCTGATCGTGGGTGCAGATGATAACGGTCGTCTTGTTGCCCCTCGTTCCGTTCCTGTTGATATCAAGGAGCATCGCCATTATCGCTTCGCTCGTCTCGGGGTCAAGGTTGCCGGTAGGCTCGTCTGCGACTATAAGGCTGGGGTTGTTGACCAATGCCCTTGCAATGGCGACACGCTGCTGCTCGCCGCCGGACAGTTCCTGAGGATAAGCATTTGCCTTTTCCCTCAATCCGACAACGGAAAGGCAGAACATTACGGTGTTATCAAGGCTTTTCTTGGGAACTCCGATGATCTCGCCTGCAAAAGCAACGTTCTCCGCAACGGTCTTGCTGTCGATAAGCCTGAAATCCTGATAGATCATTCCGATCTTGCGGCGGAGTACGGGTATGAGCGCACGCGGCATATGCGATATGTCGAAATTATCTATGGTGACCTTGCCGGACGTGGGCTTCTCTTCACAGGTTATGCACTTGAGAAGAGTCGATTTGCCTGAACCGGATTTGCCGATTATGAAGACGAACTCGCCGTCATCTATCGTGAAACTTACGCCCCTGAGAGCATCGACCCCTGATTTGTAGGTCTTCTCTACGTTTATAAAATCAATCACTTGCTAATGTTTTACCTTATCTTGTTGTCGTTGGTATCGTTGAGATAATCAACGTATGTCCTGACCATCGTGGCCATTTTGAACAGGACCGCGTCATCGAATTTTCTCAAGTCGAGGCCTGTCTTTGTCTTAACTTTCTCAAGTCTGTACACGAGAGTGTTCCTGTGTACGAAAAGCTCTCTTGACGTCTCGCTGCCGTTGAGGTCATTCGCGAAAAACGTATCGATCGTCGTTCTGGTCTCTTCATCGAGCGACCTGAAAGCGTCATTCGGGAAAACCTCCCTGATGAACATCTCGCACAAGGGCTTGGGGAGCTGATAGATCAGACGGCCTAAGCCGAGCTTGTCATATCTGGAAATGTCCGCGTCACCGTCAAAGATCTTGCTGACTTTGAGGGCAGTCATGGCATCGGAATAAGACTTGCTGATGTCCATGAATGAACCGACTACTGAGCCCACGGCAACCTTGGCGTTGCAGCCTTCGGAATTGAGGCCGGCGAGGATGGAAGCACCCGTCTCGTCAATAAACGTATCTGCACCCTCTTCATCCCTTAATGCTTCGGAAGCATCAACTATGACGATGGCGGTGGTGTCATCCATGGATATGACAGTGGCGATCTCAGAATCGCTGTAAAGGTTCTGCAGGATCTCGAAAGCCTCTGCGCTCTGGTCGGAAGTCGTACGTACTACCAGTACGAGCCTCGGATCCTTGCAGTCGATCTTGTAGCTTCTCGCGATCATGGGGATCTCGTTACGGATCTCATTATCGAGCAATACGTTACGGATGAAGATCGCCTTCTCGGCGTCAGTTCCCTTCTCTTTGACCAGGGTCTTGAGCCATTCGGCAATAAGCTGAAGGTTTATCTTCGCATCCTGATCCGTATTCTCGATGTAGATGATGTATTTGAGCTGCTCGCCGATAAAGACTTTAAGATACGTACGGTCTGCAGTAGAAGCAAACAGATTGTCAGACGACATTACGGCGCGGAACGAAGGATCAGTCTGATCTTCATTCGCCTCGTCGGTTGCCGCAAGGATCTTTCCGGTAGTGTCCATGACACCGCAACCAGAAGGAATAATCGTCTTAACCTGCCGCATGCACTTCTTGATCTCTTCCATTTTTCCACCTCAGCCGAAATCTTCGCAGAATAGCCTATTAAAAACCATTCTAAATAATATTATTTTTCTTACAAAGGTGCAAGCATATAAAACGGGCGCCCCGATGAGGCGCCCGTGATCATTCTTTTGCCGTAACCGAGATTACGAGATGATGCTCTGCTCTGTATCCTTATCGAAGATGTGGATACGGTTAGCATCGACTGCGAGGTCAACAACCTGACCAACTGCGGACTGAGATGTTGTAGGGTCAACGCGGCAGGTAAGAGGCAGTGAGCCGTTAACTGTAACGTAGAGGTATGTCTCAGCACCGAGCATTTCGACGACGTCGACGTCTGCTGTGAAAGCTGACTCAGGGTGATCTGTAACGTATGTAATATCGTCTGTGAGAGCCTCAGGTCTGACACCGAAGATAACTTCCTGTCCGTCACGCTCCATAACTTCTTCAACTGCATATCTCTCAGGAAGCTTGATGGTAACGTTCTCGAAGGAGATGAATACGTCAGAACCCTCAACGTTGATAACAGCATTGATGAAGTTCATAGGAGGCATTCCGATGAATCCTGCAACGAATGTGTTAACCGGGTTGTCATAGAGCTCCGTAGGAGAGTCAACCTGCTGGATGAAACCATCCTTCATGACTACGATTCTGGTACCCATGGTCATAGCCTCTGTCTGGTCGTGTGTAACGTAAACGAATGTTGTCTTAAGTCTGTGGTGGAGCTTTGTGATCTCGACACGCATCTGTACACGGAGCTTAGCGTCGAGGTTTGAGAGAGGCTCGTCCATGAGGAAGACCTTAGGGTCACGAACGATAGCACGGCCGAGAGCAACTCTCTGACGCTGACCACCGGAGAGAGCCTTAGGCTTTCTGTCTAAGAGGTGCTCGATCTCGAGGATCTTAGCTGCTTCCTGAACACGGCGGTTGATCTCGTCCTTAGGCATCTTTCTGAGCTTAAGAGCGAATGCCATGTTGTCACGAACTGACATGTGAGGATACAAAGCGTAGTTCTGGAAAACCATCGCGATGTCTCTGTCCTTAGGAAGAACGTCGTTGACGCAACGGTCATCGATGTAGATCTCACCTTCGGAAATATCTTCGAGACCAGCAAGCATACGGAGTGTCGTAGACTTACCGCAGCCTGAAGGGCCAACGAGGATGACGAATTCCTTATCGGCTACGTCAAGGTTGAAATCAGAAACTGCGACGACGCCGCCGTCGTATTTCTTGTAAACATGCTGGAAAGATAAACTTGCCATAACTATACCTCCAAAATGCCTGCCTGCTTAGGCGGTCTTTATCATACGGAAATAGTAACAAAGCACTATTTTCAATACTATATGGCACATTTCCCAAAAAATTTTTGTCTCTTTTGTTTTCATTTCTTCCCGTTTCGGCTAATTTGTTCAAATAGAGTTGACAGTTTTGTGTGCTTTATCCAAAATTCGTTCACAATTTGCGGAAATATGCCCGTTCTAAGCCCTTTCGGCTTTTGTGCGAATTGTTAAGAGGATCACGCTCTCCCTTCCTTATACGTTTACATTCAGATTACAAGCCTTTTATATTCAACATTATATATATGTCAGGACGCCAATCCGCCATGTGGCCGGGTAAGTATTGACTTTTGAATTTTTATGCATTATATTGCATAAATCAAACATTCAGGATGGACAAAAATATGGATTCGTCAAATAAGATAAAAGTCAGCATAATCGGTTCTACGGGCTATGTAGGAGCAGAACTCGTAAGGGGTTTTGCGTCACATCCGGTCTTTGAGCTTGCTCACCTCATCGGCAGGAGCTTCGCCGGACAGAAATTCTCGGATGTCTATCCTGAGTTCAGGAGCGTTTGCGACATTACCATAGAAGATCTAGCTCCCGAGGAGGTTGCAAAAGACAGCGATCTCGTTATCACTGCCCTTCCCCACGGAGTATCGTCCAAGACCGTTCCCGTCCTTCTCGAAAACGGCTGCAAAGTCATTGATCACAGCGGAGATTTCAGGTACAAGGATCTCGCGACTTATGAGAAATCCTACAAGCTCGAGCACCCGCATCCGGAACTCCTGGCAAGTGCCGTTTACGGTCTTCCCGAGTTCTACAGGGATCAGCTTAAGACCACGAATCTCACCGCAAATCCGGGGTGCTATCCAACATGCTCGCTGATCGCGCTTGCACCTTTCCTCAAGGGACATCTTATAGATGAAGATTCGATCATCATAGACGCCGTATCCGGTGTCAGCGGCGCGGGAAGGAAAGCTGACCTCGCTTATGCTTACTGCGAGCTGGATGAAGCTTTCAAGCCTTACGGCGCAGTCGGCCACAGGCACACTTCGGAGATCGCCGAGCAGTGCTCATTCCTTGCAGGCAAAGGATCGGGAGCTTTGAAAGTTACTTTCACTCCTCACCTTGCACCGTTCAAGAGGGGAATGCTCGCCACCATCTACGTCAAGCCCTCAAAGAGCCTCGAAGATGTAACATCGGCGAAGATCAATGAAATATATAATGATTTTTATAAGGACGAGACCTTCGTAAGAGTCCTTCCCGCCGGCGTTCTTCCCGATGTAAAAGCCGTTTCTTACTCAAACTACATCGATGTTAACGGCGTATACGACGAAGATACCGGAATGATCAAGCTTTTCTCCGCTCAGGACAACCTGGGCAAGGGCGCTGCGCTTCAGGCAGTTCAGGCGGCGAACGTCATGTTCGGTCTGCCGGAAGAGACGGGACTCAAGACGATAATCAGGGGGGTATGACATGGCCGGAAAGAATGAGACACCCGTTATCACGGGCGACATGCAGAACAACGTAGACAGGGCTTCGATACTGATCGAGGCGCTTCCTTACATAAAGAAAATGCGCGGCCAGACTTTCGTCATCAAGTATGGCGGAAACGCGATGATAAACGAAGAGCTCAAGCAGTCTGTCATGGATGACATCACCCTGCTCAAGCTCATCGGCATCAACCCGATAATCGTTCACGGAGGCGGCCCCGACATCAGCAACATGCTCAAGAAAGTCGGCAAGGAATCCCATTTCGTAAACGGTCTCAGATACACCGATGACGAGACGATGGGATATGCCCAGATGGTCCTGATCGGCAAGACAAACAAAGAGATCGTTTCAGTCCTCTGCGGCAAAGGCGCAAAAGCTGTAGGCATCAGCGGCATCGACGGCAATCTCATCGAAGCCGAGAAGATGACTGAAGATTCCGACGGAAACCCCGTCGACATCGGATACGTAGGAAAGATCACGAAGATCAACACGAAGGTCATCTCCATGCTCGCGAATGACGAGTACATTCCCGTCATCGCACCTATCGGCGTCGGCAAGAACGGTGAGAGCTACAACATCAACGCAGACACCGTTGCATCCGAGATCGCGGTCGCGCTGGGCGCTTCCAAGCTCATCATTCTGACAGACGTCGGCGGCGTTCTTGAGACTACCGCCGAAGGCAAAGAACACATAATCCCCGTCCTGGACGAGCAGGATGTCAAAGACTGCATCGAAAAGGGCATTATCAGCGGAGGCATGATCCCGAAGATCGAAGGATGCCTCGGGACGGTATTGCGAGGCGTCGGCCGTGCACACATAATAGACGGTAGGATACCGCATTCCATTATCCTCGAAACATTTACCAAGAACGGCATCGGCACAATGATAATCAAGGAGAAACAAGAAAATTATGAGTATAGAAAATGATCTTGCCCTTATAAGCGATTTTGATAAAAACTATTGTCTTCAGGTATTTTTGCCCCTCCCTGTCGCATTTGTAAAAGGAAAGGGCAGTTATCTTTATGATACGCAGGGAACCAAATACCTGGACATGATCGGCGGCATCGCCGTCAATTCGCTTGGTCACGGCAACCCCAAGCTCACATCCGCCATCTCAAAGCAGGCAAAGGATCTCATCCACTGCTGTAACTACTACTACATTCCCCAGAGGTCCGAACTCGCCTACAGGCTCTGCCGCGCAAGTTTTGCCGACAAGGCATTCTTCTGCAATTCCGGCACCGAGGCAAACGAGGCTGCCATCAAACTTGCAAGAGGATACTTCCATTACAAGGAGCAGGACAAGTTCGAGATCATCACCGCGGAAAAGAGCTTCCACGGAAGGACTTACGGAGCTATGTCGGCAACCGGCCAGGAAAAGTTCTCCAAGCCCTTCGAGCCTATCGTTCCCGGATTCAAGTATGTGCCTTTCAATGACATCGATGCGCTCAAGCTTGCTATCACGCCCAAGACTGCGGCGATCATGCTCGAACTGATACAGGGCGAGAGCGGAGTCAATCCCGCTGACGTCGAGTACATCAAAGAGATCAGGAAGATCTGCACCGAGAAGGACATCCTCCTCATTTTCGATGAGGTGCAGACAGGTATCGGACGTACCGGAAAGATGTTCTGTTATCAGCAATACGGCGTAACGCCCGACATCATGACTCTTGCAAAGGGCCTGGGCGGAGGCGTTCCCATCGGTGCGATGCTCTGCACTGACGAGGCTTCCAAGGGCTTCAAGCCGGGCGATCACGGTTCCACATTCGGCGGCAATCCGCTGGCATGCGCAGCCGGCATCGCAGTCATGGAGTACTTCGGCGAGACCAACCTTTTGGACAACGTAAATCAGGTGAGCGTAGTGCTTTTCGAGAAGCTTAACAAACTTAAGAACAAGTACAGCTGCATCAAGAGCATCAGGGGAATGGGACTTCTGATCGGCATTGAGTTTGACGATTCCATTATCGCATCAGGCCTTAGGGAAGAACTTTTCAGGAACGGTTTCCTGGTAAGCTCGATCGGAAGATCCGTTATCAGGATCGCCCCTCCGCTCATAATCACTAAGATCCAGGCGACACAGTTCGTAAAGGCTTTAGGCTCGCTCCTTTCCACAAGGATGGGCGCAAAACCGAATCCGATACTGAATGCCATCAAGAATATCGGTCGCAAAGAAGCACCCGCTGTCTCTTCCCTCTCGGAACAAAAGCCCGATGATACCAAGCCCGCGCTTCCCGCCCCTGACGACGAGGACGATTTCTGATCACTGACAAGGAGAATTTGAACATGAAGCATTACATAGATTTTCACGAAGACGTAGGTATCGAAGAGCTTGATTACCTTCTGAACATCGCAGCCGACATGAAGGACAAGACCAAGAAGGGCATCAAGCATCACTATCTCGACGGCAAGACGCTCGGCATGATCTTTACCAAGTCATCCACAAGAACAAGGGTCTCTTTTGAGGTCGGTATGTACCAGCTGGGCGGCATGGCACTGTTCCTTTCCAACAACGACATCCAGATCGGCAGAGGTGAGACGATCTACGATACCGCTCACGTTCTTTCCGGAATGCTCGACGGGATCATGATAAGGACATTTAAGCATCAGGATGTTGTAGATCTTGCAAAGTTCGGAACGATCCCTGTCATCAACGGACTTACTGACGATCAGCACCCCACACAGATGCTCGCTGACCTCCTCACCATAAAGGAACATAAGGGAGCTCTCAAGGGCCTCAAACTCGCATATGTCGGCGACGGCAACAACGTTGCCAATTCCCTCCTCCAGGCTTGTGCCAAGGCAGGAATGGACGTGGCCATCGGTTCACCCGCTGATTACACATGTCCCGATAAATACGTTAAGCAGGCCGAAGAAGACGCAAAGATCACAGGCTCGAAGATCCTCATGACCACGGATCCTTTCGAAGCTGCAGCTGATGCCGACGTCATCTACACAGACACCTGGACCTCAATGGGACAGGAAGCCGAAAAGGCCAAGAGAGTTGAGATCTTCAAGGATTATCAGGTCAATTCCAAGCTCATGGGAGTTGCCCATAAGGATGCGATCTTCCTTCACTGTCTGCCCGCATACCGCGGATATGAAGTCACCGAAGACGTCATCGACGGACCTCAGAGCGTGGTCTTCGACGAGGCTGAGAACAGGCTTCACGCCCACAAGGCGATCCTCGTCAACTGCTATCTCAATTGAGGCAGAACGCAATATCCGGAATGAACGGCGATCTTGTTACAAGGACCGCAACGGGCAATGATGCAGCTGCGATACAGCGGCTGCTTCGTGCTGCCATGCTGACATACTGCGCGGAATCAAAGATCAAAGCCGGAATGCTCGAGGCAATGACCGAGTCGATAGAATCCGTTGAAGACAGGATCAGGAACAATCACTGCATCGCAGTCTTTGACGGCGATACGGCGGTCGGTACCATCACGGCAGGAATTACGGACACTCCATTGCGTTACTCTTTCTCCGAGAAGACCGAACAGGTACTTAAAGGTTATGCTAAAGCATCATATATATCGCGCTTTGCAGTCATACAGGGATTAAGGCGCGAAGGCCTCGGGATAGGTCTGATGTCGGCAATAGAAGATTATTCGAGACAAAACGGCTGCGACGTAATGCTTCTGCACTGCGCAGCGGTGAACAAGAAGATGACCGCATTCTATGGAGCGCGTGGCTTTGAACTGATAGACAGCGAGAATTCCAGAGGTTATCCAAGAGGGCTTTTTGCCAAACGCCTTTGATTCAGACAGTTTCCGCAAGGATCAGGTCGCATTTTGAAAGAACGTCATCCTTTTTTGCCCGTTCTTTCGCCTGAGCCGCGTCTTCAAGGCTCTCGAAAAGCGCGAAAACAGCACTTCCGGATCCGGTCATCCTGCAATAAGACGCACCGGTCTTCATAAGAGCTTCCCTTATATGCCCGATCTCCGGGATGAGTTTTTCGGCAGGCAGTTCAAGATCATTAATAAGAAGGTCTTTGCCGGCAAGTATCTTGGCAAGTGTCTCCGATGAGTTTTTCGAAGGCTCTTTCAGGCTTTCTATGTAATCGGAATAAGCCTTGCCGTCAAACGGTCTTGCCGGTTCCTTATCCATCAGCGCAAAACATTCGGGCGTGGACACTCCGGCATCCGGCTTGGCGATCAGGACACCCAATCCCGCAAGACTTCCGATCGGAGTGACATCCTCTCCGACACGCTCACACAGAGCCGTCCCGCCGTACAGGAAAAACGGGACATCAGCGCCTACGTTGACCGCGATGCGGAGAAGCTGTTCCTCTTCAAAAGGATTACCGAAATGCTCCTGGAGGACCAGGAGAATGGCTGCCGCATCCGAACTTCCGCCTCCCATGCCGGACTCGGACGGAATGTTCTTTATGAGCTCGATCCTGGTATAAGGCGCAACGAAGTCCGACCTGATCTTTTTCATGTTGGAATAGAAACGGTCGCAGGCTTTCCTGCACAGATTCTTTTTCGGATCGATATCGCTTCTTCCTATGCAGTCGATCTTAAATCCTTTGCGCGAGTCATCCAGAGTGACGTTGAGACGGTCTGAACATGTGATCTCCTGCATCACCGTATACAGCCTGTGATAGCCGTTCGGCAATGTTCCGTTGACCCTCAGGAAGAGGTTTAACTTAGCATTTGCGGTTATCTCATAAGTCTCGGTCGACATGTTCCGTCTCCAGATCAATAGTTTTCAAGTATATTATACGCTCCCTGCAGCCAAATGGCCTTAAAACAATCGGAATTAAAAAGGACTGCCGCCGGACAGTCCTTCTTTTTGTTTTTGTTGTCAGGTACCTCAGACGGCAACTTCCTGCGACTTCTCGGGCATGATACCAACGCGTACCGTTCTCGTGAGGACATCGATATAGCTGAATGATACTATCGACTGCTTGCCGGACTCGTTCTCGCAAAGAAGCGTGAAAACATTAGGATAGCAGTGCTCAACGGTGCCAATGTACGTGATTATCCTCTTGCGTCCGCCGTTTGTCTTGCAGACGATCCTCTTGCCGATGAGATCCTGGAACTTGCTTCTGCACTTCTCGAGATCTGAACTGATAATCATTAATTTGCCCTCCGCTTGGAGACTATGTCAGAATAATCAGATAAGTTTATAAAAACTGAATGATTATGAAACACAGGACAATTCTAACCTCTGCTTGATTTTTTGTCAATAAAAAAACACAACATTTAGTACGTCAATGTGTATTTTCAACAAAATATAGTGTTTACCCCTCCGATTATTCGTTTTCGCGCGGCATTCACACGGCTTCGCCGTTGAAATGCCCTTATATTTTATTTACAATCGTTTGGTAATTAAGAGGAGCACCCGGGAGACCCCAAGTGAAAAGACCAAATCCGACATTTCTGCAGAAAGCGCCTAAGATCCAGTCGTCACGCCGCAAGCGGACGCTGTCCATCGTGCTCATCACTCTCGGTGTCACTCTGATCATCATGTTCTTCCGCAAAGTCGCCTATGACGGGCAGGTCTATGCGGAGATGTTCCCGGATCTCGTCGGCGCAGCGAAAAGAGAGACCACCACCTACTCGGAATACAGGCGTCCCGTCCATACGACAACCGAATCCACGACGGAGTCAACCACGGTCGAGACGACAACCATGCTGGCGCCTTCCTTTGCCCCGACTTCGGAGACCACGACGGAGGCTTCTTCCACAAAAGTCCAGAACAACTCCCCCGATCCGATACTCGAGAATCCGAGCTATACGTTCAAGAAAGCCACATGGCATCAGACCGCTACCTATCAGAAGAGGGCAGTTCTCCTCGAGCACCTCAGGGAGAAGGTCAAGGCTGTCGACGAAGAGAACACCTACATGCGTATCTGCTTTGAATTCGTATCGCTCAAGAACGGAGACAGCATAGGCTACAGGAATCTTGAAGCCGCTCTGCCCTCAGGAGCTTATGCAATCCCGATTGAACTTGTCTGGTACGAACAGTATGCCGCCGGCAAACAGGATCTCGCCGGCGTGTCGACTTACAACAGAGACTCAAAAGGCGCTTTTTCGGCATCTTACATAGGACATACCTTCAGATACGGCAAACAGTTTTTCCACCGCAACGCGCTGAATTACGCCGTAAGCAAGAACGACAGCATCGCGCTTAATTTCGTCATCGACTCTATGGGCGGAATGGATAATGTCGTCCCCGAGATCGACAAGATCAGTTCATACATCAGCTACAACAGCAAGGTCTTGTATTCCGACTACAGGAGCAGACGTTACAGGGCCGCCGGCAGGACATCCTGCTACGACATGGCGGAATATCTCAGGTATCTTTACAAAGGCTATATTAACGCGCCTGACACATACCAGAGACTTATCAACGACATGTATTACAACGAACAGCCCTCCCCTCTCAAAGGTTCGTTCGCGCAGGATACGCCGATACTTCATCTGATGGGCCGCAACACAAGCATGGGAACCTTCATGGAGTGCGCAATCATCGACTGTGAAGAACCCATTGCCGTCGTGGTATATGTCGAAAACGGATACGAGGAGAATGCAACGGTCGTCATGCAGCAGATCGGAGGCTATGTCGCCGATTTCGTCAGAAGCTGCTACATGTGACGGAATGATTGTCCTCTTAACTCTTTCCTTATTTATAGGGTGTGCAAAGTTTTTATGTTATAATTCATCTGTTCGTCCCGTCCGGTCTGCTGCCGGTCAGGGTCCCGTGCGACGCTGAACCGTGAACCCTGTCAGGTCCGGAAGGAAGCAGCAGTAAGCGGATTTCATGCGTGCGCCGCGGGGAAGCCTTGTCGGCGGCAGTTCGGGCGGGACGAACTTTATTTTGTGTTCAATACGCGCGAGGGACAAAGGCTTATGGAAGAACATGTCGTGCTTTACAGGCAATTCAGACCGCTCACCTTTGATGATGTCATCGGACAGAAAGCTTCCGTCGGTGCATTGCGCCAGGCGGTGATCTCCGGAAGATTCGCGCATGCTTATCTTTTCTGCGGACAGCACGGCACGGGCAAGACCACGATCGCCAAGATCTTTTCGAGGGCGGTCAACTGCGAGCATCCCGTTAACGGCAATCCCTGCAACGAGTGTCCGACTTGCAAGGGCATCCTGGACGGTTCCATCCTTGACGTCGTTGAGATGGATGCCGCTTCCAACAACGGTGTCGACGACATCAGGCCGATACTCCGCGAAGTCAATTTCACACCGACAAGGACCAAGTTCAAGGTCTATATCATCGATGAGGTCCATATGCTGTCAAAGGGCGCATTCAATGCACTCCTCAAGACGATAGAAGAACCTCCGGCACACGTCATCTTCCTTTTTGCCACAACGGAAGTCGAGAAGATCCCTGCAACGATCATTTCCAGATGCCAGCGCTATGAGTTCAGACGCATACCCGCAGGCGACATCGTAAAGCGTTTAAGGGACGTCTCCGACAAGGTCGGCATCAAGATCGAGGATGATGCGCTCAAGCTCATCGCTTCTCGTTCCGACGGAGCCCTCCGTGATGCTCTGTCGCTCCTTGACCAGATCTCCTATGTGTCTTCCGGCAAGGAATCTTTGATCACGACGGCACAGGTAGAACAGATAACGGGAACCGTGGACAGCACGTTCCTTTTCAAGATGGCCAACTGCCTGATCGACGGCAGGTTCAACGAATTGGTCGAGCTCTGCTCCGCCCTGAGGGATTCAGGAAAGAACCAGACCGTTTTCACGCTTGATCTCGCCGCATATTTCAGGGACCTGCTCATCATAAGAGTGCATGCGGATCCCCTCATCTACCTTCCCTATCCGTCTGAGACCATCAAGGACATGTACCAGACGGCATCAAAGGTCAGTGCTGACACGCTCGCAGGTTACATCAGTTTCCTTTCGAAGGAATATCCTGAACTCAGGCGTTCTCCCGACATCCCCACGAGCTTCGAGATAATGCTCATGAGGCTCTGCGGAAGAAAGTCCACGCTTCCTGTCACGCCGATCAAAATGCCCGACAGCCTCAAGGATTCCAAAGAGGCTAAGGACAAGCCCTCCGAGGCGAAGCCTTCCGTTCCCGCTCCCTCCGAGCCCGAAAAGCCTGAATTGAAGGAGAAGAAGGAAGAAGCCTCCAAGAAAGAGGAATCCGTTTTCGTGATTACGGAACCCTTAAAGAAGACCGAACCGGAAAAGAAGGACGAGGAACCCAAGAAGCACTCTCCTTTCTCCGGAGCTTCATATTTCTCGAGAGTGACCGGCAAGTCGGAAGACGAGCCCGCCGAAGAGAAGAAACCCGCTGAAGATAAAAAGCCTGAGGAGGACAAGAAGACCGGGAAGGCAGATGAACTCCCCATTACTTCTTTTTCTTCCTTTATGGGACTCGATGTTCCGGAGAAGAAAGAAGAGCCCAAAAAGGAAGAACCCAAGAAGGAAACCGATAAGGAAAAGGCCGGAAAAGCAGTGCTGGCAAGCGTTTTCAGCGATCTTTCCGATTCTTTCCTCGATGATCTTGCTAAAAAGGCCAGAGAAGAAACAAAGCTGAAAGAGAAGCCTTCATCTCCTGTCCACACATCCCAGCTGGTCGAACAGGTCGCGCAAAGCGGTATCATCGTTGACGGCCGTCCGCATGACCAGCAGGTCCGTCAGCCTTCGTTCACGCCCGGTGACGCTGACATAGCGGTCAAGTGGAAATCAATGGTCACGAATATCGCTCCGGACAACGCAAATATCGCATCCATCCTTGAGAAGACATCTCTCAAGAGGACGGATGACTCGGTCTATATCGTTTTCGAGAATTCGGATTCGCGTCTGATGAGCAACCTTAAGGGCGTAGCTGCTTTCAAATCCGTATCGGCAAACATTAAGGAAGAATTCGGAGCAGCCCATCTGTATCTGTGCACACAGACGCAGTATGCAAACGTCACCAAGAAGGCGGCCGAGAAAGAAAGCGAACTGAGAATGGAAGAATTCAAAAACCTTGCAGAGAGCAAGGGCATCAATACCGACATACATTTCGGAGATTAATAAACTTTTATCAGGAGGACATTAACATGGCAAAGGGCGGATTCCGCGGAATGGGAATGGGAGGCAACATGAACAACATGCTTGCCCAGGCTCAGAAAATGCAGAGACAGATCGAGATGACACAGGCAGAGATCCAGGAAATGCGTTTCACCGGAACTGCAGGCGGCGAACTCGTTAAGGTTACCGTTACCGGCAAGCACCTGCTCGAGAAGGTCGAGATCGCAAAGGAAGTTGTAGATCCCGATGACATCGAGGGTCTCGAAGACCTTATCATCGCTGCCGCAAACCAGGCGTTAGAACAGATCGACAAGACCAACCAGGAGAAGATCTCCGCTATCACCGGCGGTCTCAAGATGCCTTTCTGACAGGGTAATCATCGTGGCAAGATACTCGCCTTCAATACAGAACCTTATATCAAGCCTGTCCAAGCTCCCCGGCATCGGAGGCAAATCGGCTCAGAACATTGCTTTTCACATCCTCTCCATGGATGATGCGGAAGCAGCTTCGCTGACCGAGGCGATAACCACTGCCAGGACAAGCACGAAGCGTTGTTCCGTCTGTCAGAACTTCACGGACAGGGATCCTTGTCCCATCTGTTCGGACGCCCAGCGTGACAAGACTACCGTTCTTGTCGTAGAGACGCCCAGAGATGTGTCCACTTTTGAGAGGGCGAGGGAATATAACGGTCTTTATCATGTTCTTCACGGGGTTTTCGATCCCATGAAGAACAAGAGTATCTCTGATACCACCATCTCTGATCTTCTGAAACGCCTTGCTGAGCACAGCGAGATAACAGAGGTCATAATCGCGACTAACCAGACGGCTGAGGGCAATGCTACGGCTCTTTATCTTTCAAGGATCTTAGAGCCGTCAGGGATCACCGTAACAAGGCTCGCTTCAGGTCTCCCCATGGGTTCTGACATCGAATATGCCGATGACCTGACCCTCATGAATGCGCTGCGCGGAAGGATCACGCTCGCAGGCGGAAAGAAAGACTGATATGAGACTCGACAAATTTCTCAAGCTGTCCAGGGTCATCAAGAGGCGCACTGTCGCAAACGACGTGTGCCAGGCGGGCCGTGTCAGCGTAAATAACCGTCCCGCCAAAGCCGGGACAAAGCTCAAGATCGGCGATGTGGTAACTGTTCTTTTCGGAGGCGGAGCCGTCAGTTTCAAGGTTATGGCACTGCCCGAATCGCCCAGACGCGACGAGGCCTCATCCATGTACGAACTCATTGAGGATACCGCCGGCGAGACGACTGAATGACCGTTTAACATCCAATATTACAACTCGTTTAAGTTTTCACCCTTTTCGTTGTTTTGAGTGCCGCGATATGACATATTATCATTGGTCGGTACTCTGAATAACCGCATAAAAAGGGAGATAACCTGTGATCAAAGTCAGGCGCAAAAAGACAGGCGGAATTTCTTTCATGACGGCGATGCTCTGCATCTGCTTCGTTGTCATTGCGATTCTCTGCATCACGCGTTTCTCCAACATCATCAAGCAAAAAGCACGTCTCCAGGCTGAGAACATGTCTCTCAAATCCCAGTCGGCAGCACTGTCTGACCAGTTAAGGCAGATCAGAGCCCAGGAAGAAGTCGGCAGGGACAATACCTATGTTGAGAGTATTGCCCGTGCCCAGCTCGATATGGTGTATCCAAACGAGATCATCTTCAGAGTTACCACTGATAAAAATAAGTAACCCATAGTCCTCCGGACTTGGATATAGATGCGTTGGGATGGCCAAGGCCGTACGGCAGGAAGCTGTGAATTACCTGTCGGCGGCTTTGGTTTTTGTATTTAATTCCCATTATCAGTCGATTGCTTTGATCTGGAAACGGTCAAATCTGACCTTCTCTGTATACTGTTCCTTGAAGAAAATGGTCTGGCGGAAAGCTGCGAATTCGTGCGTGTTCTTTTTCATCCACAAAGGGACCGGGATATCCATCTGGCGGCACAGCTCGACTAATGCCCGCTCCAACATGACGGAGTACGCTTCGCCTGTATTATCAGGGGTCTCGACCTCCTTGATCTCGGTCATTCTGTTAGCTATAAACAGCCTTCCTTCGAGTTTCATTGCCTGCCTCATTTTCGATTTATGTTTGCCACTATTTTGCCTTTTTTGAAACTTAAAGTAAACTGCCCTCGTGGTATCATACAGTTGTTCAAAGTAATTGTTCCTTACTTCATAACACCCTCCTTAAGACACTGACATCCCCTCGTCAGTGTCTTTTTCTTTTACGGATTTTCTTCGGCCCGTTTTCCGTCTATAAAAAATGACGATATTTACAAGATTTTTTGCGCTTTTTATTGAAATATGTGCAATTTTTGTACTTTTAACTATAAATCTTTTGTAAATAGGACTTCGTCTTATTGATAATGCAAAAAATAAATTATAAAATGACATATAGTTAATCGGCGGCAGGCTGTTTTCGACAGTGAGCCGTACCATAGGGAGGATCTAAGTATGAAAAAATGTCCGGATTGCGGAATGGTAATTGCCAACCAGGCTATCAGATGCCCTAAGTGTAAGTACACTTTCACATCTGCTGAGAGCGGCGGCGATACCGAGACCACGGTTACCCCTCAGGCAGCAGCTGTTTCGGCTGCAGCTACCGGCAAGTCTGATAAGGTTGCAGGCATTATGCCGATGGTAGATGTTAACAAGGATAACGTTGATACTCTCTATTCACAGCTCAAGGCAGCTATCGTTAAGAGAAAGACCGAGTTCGATCATTTCATCGATTTCCTCGAGAACCGTACATCATGGCTCACATCACCTGCAGAGATCAAGGGTCCCCTCGCATGCGAGAAGGGTCTCCTCATCAGGAGCGTTGCTGTTGCTAAGCAGCTCCTCAGAATTAAGGACACGATCATGCCTCAGCTCGACGAAGAGTCTGCGATCATCATCGCCCTCTTCCACGAAGTTGGTAAGGTTGGTATCGAAGGCAAGCCTCTCTTCATCCAGGAAGAGTCCAGCTCATTGGGAAGCACATCTGCTCTGGGTCTTTCTTTCTCCAGCAGACTTTCCTCTTCATCTTCCAGCTCCGGCCCTTCTTGGTCGATCAACAACAAACTCGTACACATGAACGTCGGTGTAAGATCCCTCTTCCTCGTTTCGCAGTACATGCTGCTCTCTGATGACGAGGCTCAGGCTATCAGCTATGCTTCCGACGTAGAGCTCCTCGATGGCAAGCTCAGCCCTTATACTCTCCTTCTCTCCACCGCTCTTCAGATGCAGAAGACGATCTACGAGAACAACGATACGGTTTCCGGCTACAGCTTCACCGTCATCAATCCCAGCTGATTATTTCATATTTACTCCATTTCTTTTCCCTGCCTCTTACCTCAATTAAGAGGCAGGGTTCTTTTTAGGTAAGGGGATTTCGAATGAAATACGACAACGACCGCCTGGGGGCCGCCCTCAAGATGTATCTGGGTACCAAGCCGCTTCCGATGCACATGCCCGGACACAAACGGAACACTGATGTCATTTCAGACATATTCAGCCGCGACATCACAGAGATCAGCGGTTTTGACAATCTTCACTCCCCTTCCGGGCTTCTCAAAGACCTGGAAGATGCTGCCGCGGCACTTTGGCATAAAGAGCACGCGTACTGCTCTGTCGGCGGCGCCACTTCCATGATCCTTGCGGCGGTATGCGCCTCCGCCATCTGTAATCCCGGTTCCGAAGTCCTGGTGGCCATGAACTGTCACCTGTCAGTCTGGAACGCCTTAGCGATCGCCGGGAGCAATGTCGTGCCCCTGATGCCTGCATTTGACCCGCAGTTCCCTTTCTCCGGCCCTGTCACGCCGGCCGAGATCGAGAATATTCTCGTCCGCAATCCCAAGATCAAGACCGTGATCATCACTTCGCCGACCTATGAAGGCGTAATATCCGATACCGAGCAGATATACAAGATCACCAAACGCTACGATGCCTGCCTGATCACCGATTGCGCGCACGGAGCGCATCTCGGAATAGATGACGGCTTCTTCGGTCCTGACGCCGCCGGCGACATCGTTATCAAGAGCCTTCACAAGACATTGAATGCGCCTACTCAGACGGCAGTAATGCTTACGGATAAGGACTGTCCGGTTCCCGAAGGCGTGATAATGAACTTTATCGATATTTTCGAGACGACGAGTCCGTCTTATGTGCTCCTTGGCGGGATCTCGCGCTGTATAGCATCGCTTAACAAAAACGAGGACATTATGAGGCCGTGGGAGAACGGCATAATATACGCCGAAGAGAACCTGTCTGCCCTGAAAAACTACAGGTTTTGGCAAGCTCCCTGCAGGGAACGCTCCAAGCTGGTCATCTTGGGCGACGGCTTAAAACTCGCCAACAACTTGAGATGTGACTATAACGTTGAGTGCGAAGCAGCTTTTTCAACGCACCTGATCGCCATGACGGGAATCGGAGATACGGAAGATTCGATCAAACGCTTCTGCGATGCCGTCATCAGGCTGGATGAACTCCAGGACAGCGAAGAAGATGTCTCATCGAAAAGCTTTTCCGGACGTCCTCAGCCCCGATTCCTCACAAGCGTCCGTGATGCCTGCCTCCGCGGGATGACGGCAGACGAAGCTCCGCTCGAAGAAAGCTGCGGCATGACAGCGGGCGAATTCCTTTTCGCATATCCGCCCGGAGTACCGCTCCTGATTCCGGGCGAAATGATCACCGATCAGACCATCAAGTTTGCCAGGAACGCGGGCAGCACGCTCTATATGAACGGAAGGCGCTTATTTGACGGTAAGATCAAGGTCCTGCCTTGACTGTATCGGCCTTGCAAAGTATAATTTGCTCATTATAAATAAGGGGGACGCGTGATCATGACGAGAATCGTTACCATCGAGACCCGTGACCTTGACAAGTCAGCCAAGGAAGGCGGATGCGGCGAGTGCCAGACTTCTTGCCAGTCAGCTTGCAAGACAAGCTGCGGCGTAGCTAATCAGGCTTGCGAGAAGATTTCTGAGTAATCTGCGGAGATTTTGAGATTAAGGTCTCATTCTAGGATGAGACCTTTTTTTATGTAATTACACGGGAGATCTGCTTTTATGATCCACTGCTATCAGTTTGAAGGACTCAACATCGTGCTCGACGTGTTTTCGGGCTCTATCCATATGACGGACCCTGTCGCTTTTGACATGATCCGCTGGTACGAGACCGAAGATGCCGAGACTGTCATGGCCAAAGCCATGGATGTGCACAAGATCACCCGCGAAGATGCAGAAGAATGCCTCGCCGACATTAATAAGCTAAAAGACGAAGGCAAACTCTATGTTCCCGACAAATACGAGAACCTTGCGCATGATTTCAGGAAAAAGAGATTTTCCATAAAGGCCCTCTGCCTGCATGTCGCGCACACCTGCAACCTCAACTGTTCCTACTGCTTCGCAAGTCAGGGCAAATATCACGGCGAGCGCGCCCTGATGAGCCTGGAGACCGGCAAAAAAGCTATCGATTTCCTTATTGAGAATTCAGGCTTCCACAAGAACCTCGACATCGACTTTTTCGGCGGCGAGCCGCTCATGAACTGGGACGTCTGCAAGGCACTTGTCGAATACGGCCGCGAGCAGGAGAAGATACATAACAAGAATATCCGTTTCACGCTCACCACAAACGGAGTACTCCTTAACGATGAGGTTACGGAATTCTGCAACAGGGAAATGCATAACGTCGTACTGTCCCTTGACGGCCGTAAAGAAGTCAATGACAGGTTCAGGGTCGATATGGCAGGCAACGGCTCGTATGACAGGATCGTCCCGAACTTTCAGAAATTCGTCTCGGAGCGCGGTTCAAAGAGTTACTACATGCGCGGCACATTCACGCACCATAACACCGATTTCTTAAACGACATCAAGCATATGTTAGACCTTGGCTTTACCGAGCTTTCGATGGAACCGGTCGTCACAGATCCGTCGAGTCCATCTGCTCTGACCGATGATGACCTTCCCGTTCTTTTCGAACAGTACGAAGACCTCGCACGCCTCATGGTCAAAAGATATAACGAAGGCAAGCCTTTCACTTTCTATCACTACATGTTAGACCTCACCTGCGGTCCCTGCATCTACAAACGTGTCGCGGGGTGCGGTTCCGGAACCGAGTATCTGGCAGTCACTCCCTGGGGCGACCTCTACCCTTGCCACCAGTTTGTCGGCGATCCCAATTACAAGATGGGCGACATCTACACCGGCGTAACTGCTGTTGAGACAAGAGACAAGTTTGCATCCTGCAATGCCTACAGCAGGCCCGAATGCAGGGATTGCTGGGCTAAGCTCTACTGCTCCGGCGGCTGCGCGGCAAACTCTTACCACGCAACGGGCGACATTCAGGGAGTTTACGAATACGGCTGCAAGCTTTTCAAAAAGAGGATCGAGTGCGCGATTGCGGTAAAGCTCCTGACTTCCGGAATCGAGCAGCCGGGGGAATAATAAAGCTTCCGATTCGTGGAACTCCATGAAAATACCTATAAAAATTGAAAAAGTCCGTTTTCTATAGGTATTATTCCTTGCAAAACGGCTACCCAAACACTAACAGTACCTATAAAAAACTAATTTATCCATTTCCTATAGGTATCGACGCCATTTTGAAAAACCATCACAAAACAATCGTCCCATCCGAAATTACAGCGAAGGATGGGACGATTTATTTTGGAAGTATTATGAAGAAATTTCTCTGCTTAACCCTGACCGTAGTAGGCGTTCTTGCCGTGCTTTCTCAGGTAATGCTTGTCTAACAGTTCCTGCTGCATGGCGCCGAGCGAGGGATTTATCATCTTGGCGTGGAAGGCCATAAATGCACATTCCTCAAGGACTACGGAATTGTGTACCGCATCGTTTGCGTCCTTGCCCCAGGTGAAAGGTCCGTGGCTGTTAACGAGGACCGCAGGGACCTGTACGGGATCGATGCCTCTCTGCCTGAAAGTCTCGATGATGACGTTTCCGGTCTCGAGCTCATACTCTCCGCCGATCTCTTCGGGAGTCATCTTGCGGGTGCAGGGGATCTCGCCGTAGAATGTGTCACCCTGTGTCGTGCCGTATGCGGTAATGCCGACACCTGCCTGCGCAAAACTGGTTGCCCATCTCGAATGGGTGTGGACAACGCCTCCGATGCCCTCAAATGCCTTGTAAAGAGCAATGTGGGTGGGAGTATCGCTGGAAGGCTTGTAGTGGCCTTCAACGACTTTGCCGTCCAGATCCAAAACGACCATGTCGTCAGCCTTCATGCCGTCGTAATCGACGCCGCTCGGCTTGATGACGATAAGGCCCGACTCTCTGTCGATCTCGGATACGTTGCCCCATGTGAAGGTGACGAGATCGTGTTTCGGGAGCAGGAGATTGGCCTTAAGAACTTTTTCTTTAAGTGCTTCTAACATTGCTTGCGGCTCCTTGATATCGTGATATCAGAATTTTACCGCAGCAACGCGCTCAGCGTCGAGCGCTGCGGAAAACTTCTCAATGTACTTGTCAAAGCCTTCGACATCACCTGCATCAGGTGCGATCGTGGAGCTTCTGGCGCTCGCAAAGATCTTTTCGGCAAGGAAAGCTTCAAGAGTCTCTCCGCTCTTAAGGATCCTGTAAGCGGCAAGAAGAGCCATTCCGTAAGGTCCGCCTTCGCCCGCAGTTTCCATTACGGTAACGGGAGCCTTGCAGGCAGCAGCAAGATAGCGCTGGCCGACTACAGGGGTCTTGAACAGACCGCCGTGGCCCGTCAGGGAGACGATCTCAACGCCTTCTTTACCGAGAATGTCCATGCCGATCTTGAGTGTTGCCATTGTCGAATAAAGCTGTGATCTCAGGAAATTGGCAAGTGAGAAATCGCTGTCGGGAGTCCTGATGACAAAAGGCCTGCCGCTGTCCAAATGAGTAACGCCTTCACCTGCCATGTAGTTGACGGTGCAGATGCCGCCGCAGTCAGCTGCGCCTTCCATTGATTTCTGATAAAGCTTCGTATAAAGATCTCCGGTATCCACTTCACCGCCGAAAAGCTCGATGGTCTGCCTTAATACGCTTACCCATGCATTCATGTCGTTCGTGCAGTTGTTGCAGTGAACCATGGCAACCGGCTTGCCGCTGGGCGTGGTAACCATGTCGATCTCTTCATAAACCTTGCTCAAAGGCTTGTCCAAAACGACCATTGCGAAAATGCTCGTGCCTGCTGAGACGTTGCCGGTCTTTGCGGAGACTGCGTTGGTGGCGGTCATGCCGGTGCCTGCATCTCCTTCAGCGGGAGCAAACGGGATTCCTGCAGGAAGAACATTGCCGAGCAAAGCTGCGCCCTCTTCTGTCAGAGAACCTGCATCTTCGCCTGCGACCAATACCTTGGGCAAGATGTCCCTGATCTTCCAGCCGAGGTTCTTATCTGCGATGAGATTATCGAACTTGGCGATCATGGTCTCATCGTAATCGAGCGTATTGCTGTCGATCGGGAACATGCCGGAAGCATCTCCTATTCCGAGAGCGTTAACGCCTGTAAGCTTATAGTGAACATAACCCGCAAGAGTCGTGATGTGCGCGATACGGGATATGTGTTCCTCATTGTTCAATATCGCCTGATAAAGGTGAGCAATACTCCATCTCTGAGGGATGTTGAAGTCAAGGAGGCCTGTCAGATCAGATGCGGCCTGGGCCGTCATCGTATTCTGCCATGTACGGAATGGCACAAGGAGATTCCATTCCGTATCAAATGCCAGATACCCGTGCATCATTGCAGATAAACCCATACCCGCAACGTCGGCCGTATCCGTCTCTGACAGAGCCTTCCTCAGGCCTGTAAAGGCCTCTTCAAGACTGTAAGTCCAAACGCCGTCCTTAAAATCGCTCTTCCATACGTAGTCGCCTGAAGAACGCGGAGCAAAGTTGCCATCAATTACAACTGCTTTGATGCGTGTGGAACCGAATTCAATGCCTAGGAAATTACTCATCTTTCACCCTCCGTGCCTTATTTTTTGCCTGCACCAGCCTTACGGCGGAGAACAAGGCTCTGGATCAACAGGAACAGGCAGAGCATGAATGCGACGGTGATATTCGTCCACCATGCTTCATCAAGTCCTAATGATGAGACTATGTTCTTGATGGTGCTGAGGCTCAGCACTCCGAAGAATGTACCGATGATGTTGCCAACGCCGCCGGTGAGCATCGTTCCGCCGATGATGGAGGATGCTATAGCGTTCATTTCAGCGCCATCTGCATGTGAAGGAGAACCGGAGCCTACATGCATAAAATACACATAACCGCCGATCGCCGCAAGGATGCTGCAGAGAAGGTGTGCCATGAACTTGGTGCGCTTGACGTTGATACCCAATAATCTTGCGCTCTGGTTGTTGCCGCCGACTGCATAGAAGTTTCTTCCGAGCCTGGTCCACCTGAGAAGGAGGAACAAGAGGACAACTACGATAATGGCAACGATAACGCCAATCTCGATATAAGCAGGAATAAATGTACCCTTCTTGTTGTATGAACCAAGGAAAGGAATATATATTCTTGTGTTTTTCAGTGCGACAAATTCTTTGTTCTCAACATTGAACTGTGTTGCGTTTACGATGGTCGTCATGCCCTTTGCAAAGAAGAGACCTGCAAGAGAGACTATGAACGGCTGGATCTCAAGGTATGCAACGAGGAAGCCCTGTACCAGACCGAAAGCCAGACCGATACCCAGTGCGATGCAAAGCGAGGTAGCTACGTTACCCGGTTTGTTCGGCATGTCGAGGTAAACAGCGGCGCTCATGCAGACGAGTGATGTCAGCTGACCAACGGAGATGTCGATGCCTCCGGTTATCATGACAAGGCTCATGCCGCAGGAAAGGATTATAAGGCTTGCGTTTTCGTTAAGGATGTTGAGGAAGTTCTGGGGCTTAAGGAATCCTGAACCGAGGAAGATTATTGCCAGAACATACATCAGGACGAATACTACGATCGTGATGAGGAGGAGCAGATTTGTATCTGACATTCCCCTCAGACCTCTCTTGGAGGATAATTGATTCTTCATATCAAGCTACCTCCTTTGCGGTCTTTGAAGATGACTTCTTAAGTCTGTTGATCCTCTCTCTTACAACAGGAGCGGAAAGGACAACGAGAACGATGACTACGACAGCCTTGTATGCAGGCAGCGCCGAAGAATTGACGTTGAACTTGTAGAGCGTTGTCGTCAGGAACTGGATGATGTAAGCACCCATGATCGATGCCGGCATGCTGAACTTACCGCCGCCCAAGGAGTTGCCTCCCAGTGCAACTGCGAGGATCGCGTCCATTTCGATGTCTTTTGCAACGACAGAGTAGTTGATCGTTGAGATACGGCTGACCTTGATGAGGCCGACGACTGCAACGCACAGGCCGAGGATCACGTATGTGATGAGCTTGACTATTGCAGGATTGATACCGTTAAGTCTTGATGAGTGCGGATTGATACCTACAGACTGTGAATAAAGTCCGAGGTTCGTGAACTTGAGTACCAGGAAGATGACCACCATGCACGCCGCTGCGATGAACACCGGAGTGGGGATCGGGCATCCCGGAATGAACGTTCCGAAATATGAGAAACTCTCATCGGAGATGATAGGAAGCTCGTTGTTGTTGATCCATGCGGCGATAGAACGGCCGGCCGTGAAGAGTATCAGCGTAGCGACCATCGGCTGTATCTTGAAGAACGCTACGAGCGCTCCGTTGAATGCGCCGAAGATCATTGCCACGACACAGGCCACGAGGAAAGCTACGATGATAGGAGCCTTCATGTGCTCAGGTCTTGATTCGTTTCCGCAGAGCACCTTGAGGATGACTGAACCGGCAATTGCGATTGCGGCACCGACCGAGATGTCCTGTCCGCCGGAAGCTGATGTGACGAGCGTCATTCCGATCGCAAGGATAGCCAGCTCACTGCCGTAGTCAAGGATCGTGATGAGATAACCCGAGAGGACCGGCTGTCCTGCACTGTTGAGACCGACCTTAATGTTGAAGAACGAAGGATCGGCTATGAGATTGAAAATGATAAGGCAAAGGAGTGCAGCTATAGGTATGAACAGCTGTTTGCGTGTCAGGCCTATGAGCTGGGCACCGAGGCTCTTATTTGATGATTTGGATGGTGTCATTTCTCTTCACCTCCGGCTATGGTTGACATTACCTTGTTGCGCGTGAGGTCGTCTCCGGTCAGTTCACCGACCACTTTACGGTCCCTCATGACAATGAGGCGCGAGCAGGTCCTGAGCATCTCGTCGATCTCGGAAGAAATGAACGTAACGCTCTTTCCTTCAGAAGCGAGCTTCAATGCAAGTTTCTGGATCTCTATCTTTGTTCCGATGTCGATACCTCTTGTAGGCTCGTCCAGGATCAGATAATCGGGATTCGTAAGGAGCCAGCGGGCCAGAATGCACTTCTGCTGGTTTCCGCCCGAGAGCTGTCCGATCGGAGTCTCAGAAGATGCTGTCTTGATATCAAGAAGCTTAATGTATTCCTGAGCCATCGCCTCAGCCTTGCTCCTCGAGAAAGGCTTGAAGAAGCCTTTCATTACCTGAAGCGCAAGGATGATGTTGTCCTTGACGGACAGGTCGGCAACGATGCCGTCAAGCTTTCTGTCTTCAGGCAGATAGCCGATACCGTTCTTCATCGCGTCGATCGGCTTTTTGATCTTAACGTTTTTGCCGTGTACCTTTACCGTTCCTCCGATGACCTTGTCAGCACCGAAGATCGCTCTAACGCACTCGCTTCGGCCGGAACCGAGAAGGCCGGTAAAGCCGTTGACCTCACCGCCGTGGATGTTGAAATCGAAAGGCTTGATGCCTGCATTGCTGACGAGACCGTGAGCTTCAAGTACAGGTGTCTTGCCGGTATCTACGGGCTTGACGTCACTCTCACTCTTGATGTCGGACATGTCGTCCAAGTCCTTGCCGAGCATCTTGGAAACAAGCTTGACCCTGGGCAGATCCTCTATGATGTATTCGCCAACGAGGCAGCCGTCTCTCAATACCGTGATCCTGTCGCAGACCTCATAGACCTGGTCGAGGAAGTGCGTAACGAAAATGATTCCTACGCCCTTTTTCTTAAGATCCCTCATGAGCTTGAACAGCTTTTCGACTTCCTGCTCATCGAGAGAAGAAGTAGGTTCGTCAAGGATCAGAACACGGCATTTCATATCGACTGCACGTGCTATCGCGACCATCTGCTGCACTGCGATCGAGCAGGAACCGAGCTGCATTTTGGGTGTTGCGGGGATGTCGAGCTGCTTTAAGAGCTCGCCCGTCTTCTTGTTCATGTCCTTCCAGTTGGTAAAAGCACCGCTTCTGCCAATGAACATGTTCTCGGCTACCGACAGGTTCGGGCAAAGCGCTATCTCCTGATAGACCGTGCTGATTCCTGAATTCTGGGCATCCTGAGGTGATCTAATATGTGTTTCTTCAAATACTGCTTCTGCATTATCCGAAGAGTTTTTTCTAATTAAAATCTTTCCGCCGTCTTTGACATAAACGCCGGTCAGTACCTTTATCAAAGTGGATTTTCCTGCGCCGTTCTCTCCCATAAGGGCATGAATCTCGCCGCTTCTCAAAGTGAAATCCACATTCTGAAGAGCATATACTCCCGGGAAATACTTACAGATACCGCGCATCTGTAACAATTCACCATTCTCCATAATTCCACTCCTCTGGTTACATTAAAAAGGCACGCGGTGCGGAATCTTCCGTACCGCGTGCCGGTCTTTACATATCAGTCGTTGCTATACAAGAACTATCAGATTCCGTACTTATCAACGTCTTCCTGTGTGATTGTTGTTGCATCGAAGCCCTTCTCGTCCATGATGATCGTCTTCTGCTCAGGAGCCTTGCCTGCTGCGAAGTCCTTGATGATCTTGTCGATGTAGGAAGCCTGGAAAGGATTGCACTGGCCATCATAGTTCCACTTCTTAGCGAGCAGTTCCTTGAGTGCCCAAGCGTTGCAGTCATAACCCATAACGATGACGTCGCCGCCTACGCCGTGAGAGATGTTAGCCTTGTCGAGAGCTGCAACAGCGCCCTTAGCCATATCGTCGTTCTCAGCATAGATAACGTTGAACTTGTCGCCCTTGTCGATTACGGACTGAACGATCTGCTGTGCCTTCTCTGCGTTCCACTCAGCTGTCTGCTGTGTAACGATCTTCCAGCCCTTCTCCTTAGCCTTGTCATCAAGAGCTCCGGAACGGCCCTTCTGAGCTGCTGAGCCCATAACGCCCTGGATGTGGATGATCTTGTACTCAGAGAGGTTCTGGCTCTCGAGCCATGCCATAGCTGTGTCGCCTTCTTTTCTCATGTCTGAAACGATGGATGCTTCATAGAGATCAGGGCTTGCATCGATCGTACGGTCGAAAAGGATGACCTTGATGCCGGCAGTCTTAGCGTCCTGGAGAACGGAATCCCAACCGGAAGTGTCAGCAGCGGAGATAAGGAGATAATCAACTTCGTCAGTGATGAACTTCTTAGCTGCAGCGATCTGCTCGTCGTTCTTAAGGCTGTAAGCGAACTGAGCATCATAGCCGTTCTCTTTTGTGAAAGTAGCCTTCATGTCCTT
>CAMZBB010000009.1 GCA_947304405.1 uncultured Clostridia bacterium | reverse complement strand
AGGCTTTCGGTGACGTTGACGCTTTCCCTCTCTGCATCCGTTCAAAGGATGTTGATGAGATCGTTAATACAGTTGCTCTTCTCGCGGGCTCTTTCGGCGGCGTAAATCTCGAGGATATCTCAGCTCCCCGCTGCTTCGAGATCGAGAAGAAGCTCAAGGAAAGATGTGACATCCCGATCTTCCACGATGACCAGCACGGTACAGCTGTTATCACACTTGCAGGTCTTACAAATGCTCTTAAGATCGTTGGCAAGAAGATGGAAGACATCCACGTTGTAGTTAACGGCGCAGGCGCTGCTGCTACAGCTATCACAAAGCTCCTCATCTCCAGAGGTCTCAAGAACGTTATCCTCTGCGACCGTAAGGGCGCTATCTATGAGGGAAGAGAAGGCCTCAATCCCGCTAAGGAAGAGATGGCAAAGATCACCAACCCTGATAAGAAGGCTGGTTCTCTTGCTGACGTTATCGTTGGCGCTGACGTATTCATCGGCGTTTCCGCTCCCGGCGTTCTCACAGCAGATATGGTTGCTACTATGGCTAAGGATCCTGTTGTCTTCGCTTGTGCTAACCCTGTACCTGAGATCCTTCCTGACGAAGCTAAGAAGGCTGGCGTTAAGGTTATGGCAACCGGCAGATCCGACTATCCGAACCAGGTCAACAACGTTCTCGCATTCCCTGGTATCTTCCGTGGCGCTTTGGACGTAAGGGCTTCCGACATCAACGACGAGATGAAGATCGCTGCTGCAAACGCAATCGCAGGCATTGTTTCTGACGCTGAACTCAATCCTGACTACATCCTTCCTGACGCTTTCGATCCGAGGGTCGGTAAGGCTGTTGCTGCTGCCGTTGCTCAGGCTGCACGTGACTCAGGCGTTGCCCGTATCTGAATTTATAAACTAATGGTATAATATTCCCCGCGTATATATGTACGCGGGGTATTTTCTTTATTGAAAGGACGGTTCATATGATCGACGACATCGAATTGCTGAGACTTATCGAAAACAACGCAAGGCTTTCTTCTGAAGAGATAGCCGTTATGCTCGGCACCACCGCCGCCGATGTTGAAGCCGAGATCAAGCGCCTCAAGGACGAGAACATCATCCTGGGCTATAACACGATAATCAACTGGGAGAAGCAGGCACCCGACAACTGCATCGGCATGATCGAAGTAAGGATCACGCCCGTAAAGAACAAGGGCTACGACCATATCGCCCAGATCCTGAGCAAATACGACAAGGTGACAGCATGCTATCTCATGTCCGGCGGTTTTGATCTCATGATCATATACGAGGACAGCAACTTAAGGAACATCGCAAACTTCGTTACCGAGAAGATCGCTACATTGGAAGGAGTTCTTTCCACAACGACCCACTTTATCCTCAAGAAATACAAGGCCAACGGCATTATCTACGATAATCCGAACACCGACGACAGGCAGGCGATCATCTTATGAGTTTAGATTACGATTCAAAGATCTCAAAGGCAGTACAGCAGGTACCGCCGTCTGCCATCAGGAAGTTTTTCGATCTGGCAAACGAGATGCAGGGCCACGTTATCTCGCTGTCGATCGGCGAGCCTGACTTCGATACGCCGTGGTCCATCAGGGAGTCCGCGATCAATTCGCTGATCGACGGCTATACGCATTATTCGCCCAATTCGGGATACATCGATTCCCGTAAGGCGATCGCTGAATATCTTGTGAGAAGATACGGCGTTTCATACGATCCCAAGTCCGAGATCCTTATTACCGTCGGCGGCAGTGAAGGTTTGGACTTGGCTGCAAGGGCCCTTATCAATCCCGGCGACGAAGTCATCGTTGTCGAGCCATGCTTCGTTGCTTACAAGGCGACCGTCAATTTCGCTCACGGCGTGCCTGTAATCGTTTCCACCAAACCTGAGAACGACTACAAGCTCATGCCTGAAGAACTTGAGGCTGCAATTACAGATAAGACGAAGTACGTCATCGTCGGCTATCCGAACAATCCTACGGGTGCCGTAATGACCCTCGAAGACTGGGCGAAGATCAAGGACGTGCTCATGAAGCACCCTGACGTCATCGTTCTTTCAGACGAGCTTTACTGCGAACTTAATTATTTCGATGGAAAGCCTTCTTCGCTCACGCAGTTTGCCGAGCTGAGGGACAGGGTGATCATGGTAAATGGATTCTCAAAGTCTTACGCCATGACCGGTTTCCGCGTAGGTTATCTTGCAGGTCCGAAGGAACTAATCGCGCCGATGTTCAAGATCCACCAGTACTGCATCATGTGCGCTCCTTCGACGTCGCAGTATGCAGTCGTCGAGGCTGCCATGAACTCTGACGACGAGGTCAAGAAGATGCGCGACGAATACAATCACAGAAGAAGGGTTGTCATTCAGGGCCTTAGGGATGCAGGCCTTGACTGCTTTACTCCTTACGGAGCGTTTTACGCATTCCCGTCGATCAAGAGCACGGGACTTTCTTCCGAAGAATTCTGTGAGAAGTTCCTGCTCGAAAAGCACGTGGCGATGGTGCCAGGAAATGCTTTCGGAACCTGCGGTGAAGGCTTCGTCAGGATCAGTTACGCGGCATCATTAGAAGACATTAAGGAAGCAATGAGGCTTCTCAAGGAATTTGTAGAAGAACTGAAGAAAGGTTAATTATGCTGGAATTTGACAACATAAGACTTGATCTTGAATCATTTGAAGATCCTATAGCCAAGCTCAAGGATGCCCTTCACATCGATCACGTATCCGATCAGATAAGCGAATTGGAGCAGCGTACCGCTGAGCCTGATTTCTGGAATGATTCGGATAAAGCGACAGAACTTACTCAAAGACTCGGCCAGCTCAAGAAAAAGGTCGAGAGCTATAATGCGCTCGTTGCTGAGAGGGAAGATCTCCTTGCCCTTTGCGAACTCGCAAATGAGGAAGAGGATATGGATTCTCTTGCAGAACTCAAAGAGAGCGTTGCGGGATTCAAGGAATCCTTTGAGAAGATGCGCCTTGAGACTCTGCTTACCGGTCCCTATGACGCCAATAACGCTACGATCACGCTTCATGCGGGCGCAGGCGGAACCGAGGCCATGGATTGGTGCTCAATGCTCTACAGAATGTATACGAGATGGGCTGAAGCGCATGGCTTTACAGTTGAAGAACTTGATTATGTCGATGGCGATCCCGCCGGCATCCAGTCCGTTTCCGCCATGATCAAAGGCGAAAACGCATATGGCTTCTTAAGATCTGAACTCGGCGTTCACCGCCTTGTCAGGATCTCGCCTTTTGATGCTGCCGGAAGAAGACATACTTCCTTTGCTTCCTGCGAAGTCATACCCGAGCTTGACCAGAAGACAGAGGACGACATCAAGATCGACATGTCCGATGTCAGAGTCGATACATACCGTTCAACCGGTAAGGGCGGTCAGCACATCAACAAGACGGATACCGCTGTCAGAATGACACACAATCCTACGGGAATAGTCGTTTCCTGCCAGGCCGAAAGATCCCAGCTCCAGAACAGGGAGACCTGTATCAGAATGCTCAAGGCTAAGCTTTTCGCACTTGCAAGGGCATCAGAGATGGAGAAGATCGAAGACCTGAAGGGCAACCAGATGGATATCGCATGGGGCTCGCAGATAAGGTCTTATGTTTTCTGCCCCTATACGCTTGTTAAGGATAACCGTACCGGATACGAGGAAGTCGATGTCGATTCCGTTATGGACGGCAACCTGGACGGCTTTATCAATGCATTTTTGTCGGGAATGAAGAACGAGAAGTAAACCGTTTTGTTTGAAGAATCTATACTGTTTCAAAGGGGCTGTCGCAAACTAAAGCGGCAGCCACTTTTGATTTTGATCTTTTTTACAAAATTCTTTTATATGTGTAATGATTTTTTGACACAGACATAGTAAACTATCTAGCGTGTGTGTTTCTATACACAAAAATATTTAGGGGGTAGAAAAATGAAACATCTGAAAGTAACATCGGTTCTCCTGTCAGTTGCAATGTGCATGACGATGGCCGTTACGCCCGTAATGGCAGACGAGACAGCGCCTGAGCAGCCGCAGACTACTGAAGATACGCAGGAGAAGGAAACAGAAGAGCAGGAAGCGGCTCCTTCCAATGAAGACGATAAAGAACCGGAATCTGTTAAAGGCCAGATCCCGGAAGAAAAGGCTCAGACCGAAGCTGAAGATGCCTATTTGGCTAAGGGCAAATGCGGTAAAAAGGTTAAGTGGACCCTGGATAAAAAGGGCACTCTTAAGATCACCGGCAAGGGTGCGATGAATAACTATAGGATTCTTACAGGCTATTCCGATGGCAGCAGTGTTCCTGTTTATTTCTCCAATACGCCTTGGGATAAAAACAGATCAAAGATCAAGAAGGTTGTCGTCTCAAAAGGCATTACCGCCATTGGTGAGTTTGCTTTTACTTTTTGCGAAAACATGACAAGCGTATCATTGCCTAAAACTTTGAAGTCTATCCGAACAGGAGCATTCAACTATTGCCATAAACTGAAGAAGGTATCCATTCCGAAATCGGTTAAGACGATCGGTGCCGGAGCGTTCGATTCTTGCGGTTTTGAGAGTGTGGTTATTCCCAATGGCATTACCAGCATTTCGAACTATACCTTTGATGGCTGCAAGAACTTAAAGAGCGTAACGATCCCTTCGAGTGTTAAATCGCTCGGCTCGAATGCATTTTCAAACTGTGACAGCCTCACTACAGTCAAAATTCCATTTGCTGGTCTGCTCTCGATCGGTTATGAAGCATTTTCCGGGTGCAAGTCACTTACCGAATTTGTGGTTCCGATAACGGCTAACGGTTTTGGAGATTATTGCTTTGCTGGATGTACTTCACTTTCAAAATTTGGAGTCAATGCGAAACAGAAAGGTCTTTTCCCGTCACATGCATTTTACAAAAGTGGGGAATTCACTTATGAAGTGAATACATATGCCATGAGCGGCGATGAGTTTGATGTTGGCCCCATTACATACAAAGTATCTAATCCTGCCATTAATGGAACTGGTGCTGTACATGTTTTTTCTATTGGCAAAGATGAAGAGAATGTCGTTATTCCTGCAACAGTTGAACATACTGATGAATCCGGAAAAACGGTCAAATACAAAGTTACCGGTATAGTTGGTACCCTTTATGAGTATAATACATCTAAAAAGTTGAAAACGCTGGTAATAGGATCAAATGTTTCCTTCATTAATGACAATGCCCTTTTAGGCTGTCCTGAACTGGAGTCCGTTACTGGTGGCAAAGGCCTTAAAACAATTGGTGCCAAAGTATTTGCAAACTGCCCGAAATTGAAAGTGTTCAACATCTCATCCAAGACACTCAAGAAGATCGGCGCCAATGCTTTTGAAGGAGATACAGCTCTCACGACCTTGTTTATTAGAAATACTACAAAGCTCACCAAGGCCGGAGTGAAGGGTTCACTCAAGGGATCATCAGTCAAGACCGTAAAGGTCAAGAAGTCAAAGGTCAAGAAGTATAAGAAGTTCTTCAAGACCGGTAACTGCGGCAAGAAGGTCACCGTTAAGAAGTAATTTTTTAAATCAGATCTGAACGAGGGCGCTCATCTTGAGCGCCCTTTTATTTTTTTCGATGATTATAGTAAACTAATCCGGTGTGTGAATATTCACATATAAACGCAGGGGTGAACAATGAAGCATCTTAAAGTAACAACGATTTTTCTGTCTGCAGCTATGTGCATGACAATGGCCGTTACGCCGGTCATGGCGGACGAGACGTCAGCACCGGAAGAGACTGCAACAGTAGAAGAGACACAGGTTCAGGAACCTGAAGAGGCCAAGCCCGAAAAGGTTAAGGTCATAGCCAAGGGAAGATGCGGAAAAAGGCTCAGGTGGACTTTGAACAACAGAGGCACTCTAAAGGTTTCCGGCAGAGGCGTTATGTATAATTACAAAGCCTCTGACCCGTCTAATCCCATTGCCAGACCCTGGGATAACCACAATTCGAAGATCAAGAGAGTCGTTATCTCGAAGGGCGTAAAATCCGTTGGGATGTACGCATTCAACAACTGCCCCTATCTGCAGAGCGTTTCATTACCTAAGAGTCTGAAAGCTATCAAGGAGAGAGCGTTTTCTTCCTGCCCGAATCTTACGGCTGTTTCCATTCCCGGAAATGTAAAGACTATCGGTTACGGCGCTTTCGGCGGCTGCATCAGACTTGCCCGTGTAAAGATTCCCAATGGCGTGACAACGATAGGCGATTATGCTTTTTATGATACGGCCCTTACAAAAGTCGTATTGCCCAAGAGCATGAAAACCATTGGCGTAAAAGCGTTTTTCAGCTGTTCGGATCTGGAGAGCATTAAGATAAATTCAGGTGTTAAAACGATAGGCGATCATGCTTTCAGTGGCTGTTCAGCTCTTTCTGACGTGGATATGCCGGCTTCCGGACTCGTTAGCATCGGTGAAAGAGCCTTTTACCATTGCTCCGGTCTTAAGGGCATTAAGATCCCTATATCGGTAACCTCGTTGGGCAGATTTGCTTTTGAAGACTGCACAAGCCTTGAGGAAGTCTTGATCGACGAAGACCTTTATCAGAGATCTTCTGGAACGTTTGACGGTTGCGTGAAACTGGATAAACCGGAGTTTTATCAATAACTCAGGTCAAAGCGGTTCGAAATACGGCTTCCTGTCCTTGAAATAGACCGTCTCGGTGATGCCGAGCGATCTGAGATACTCGGTAGCTTCATTAAAGCAGACGGCCATGGTGCCGGGGAAGTGGGAATCTGACCCGAGAGTAAAGAATCTTCCTCCCATAGCCATGTATCTTTTCAGGATCGCGGCATCGGGGAGGTGTCTGGCAAAACCGCCGTCAATGTGTTTCTTGATGGACTTGGTGTTGATCTCAAGAGCCTTGCCTTTGCTTATCAATGCTTCGAACAGCCTGTCGAATTCTTTGGGGCATTCCTCATAAGTGATGAAATCGTTCTTGTTGTCCGCATATCTGTTGATGTAGTCATAGTGTGCCGCAACCTCAAAGTTGCTGCATTTCTCGCACATTTCAGCCATCGTGCCGATATATTCACTGTGCAGTTCTTTTGCGGGGAGCTTATAGCACTCGCGGTCAACATAGAAGTCCTTGCCTCTGAACAGGTGTACGCTTAAGAGAACAACGTCAAAAGGGATAAGCAATGAGAGTCTGTCTATCTCTTCTGCAACGTGAGTCTGATATCCGAATTCGATGCCCTTGAGGAGCTCCAATTCGCCGGCTGATTCGCGCCAGATATCAAAAGCCTTATCGTATTCGTTGAGGTCAAAAGTCCAGTTCAGGCCGTCATCCGGGTAATCAACCTCATAGTGTTCCGTGATGCCGATCCTGGTAAATCCTTTGCTCTTGGCTTCTTTTATCAGTTCGTCTATAGACTGCCCGGCATCGGGAGAGAAGTGCTTTGTGTGATTATGTCCGTCTGTAACCATAAAAGTCCCTTTTATTACAAGAATTAATTTTACTTTATGGTATCATAAGTTCATCAGAAATGAGGTGATTATATGCCCAAGAAAAAAGAAACGAAGAAGATCAAACCGAGCGAGCTCTTTGCTGAATTCCCGAATCTTTACGAGACCGCTTCGGAAGATGACATGACCGCAACCTTTGAATTCGCTGAAGAATACAAAGCGTTCCTTGACAATTCCAAGACCGAGCGCGAATTCGCGGCAAATGCGATCTTGGCTGCTGAGGAACTGGGATATGTCGATATTGCAACCAAAGATACCCTGAAGGCCGGAGACAAGGTCTATCAGAGCATCAAGGGCAAGGGCTTTGCGGCGGCCGTAATAGGCAAGAAGGGGCCTGCAGAAGGTTTCAATATTTTAGGTGCCCACATCGATTCGCCGAGGCTCGATCTTAAGCCGAATCCGATCTATGAGGACAATGATACGGTATACTTCAAGACCCACTATTACGGCGGTATCAAGAAGTATCAGTGGACTACGATCCCTTTGGCCGTTCACGGCGTGGTTTTCACCAATGACGGCAAGGCTCATCAGATCGTGGTAGGCGAGAAGGAGTCTGATCCCGTATTCTATATCACGGACCTTCTTCCTCATCTCGGCAATGAACAGATGGCCAAGAAAGCTTCTGATTTCATTCCCGCTGAAGACCTTAATGTCATTATCGGCGGCATTCCTTATACGGATGACAAGAAAGCTCACGAGATCTTTAAGGCAGGCGTTCTGAAGATCCTTTTCGAGCAGTATGGCATCAAGGAGAAGGATTTCGTTTCCGCAGAGATAGAGATCGTTCCCGCAACTCACGCCAGAGACGTTGGCTTTGACCGCGCTTATATCGCAGCTTACGGCCACGACGATAAGGTCTGCGCATTCCCCGCATTAAGAGCGCTCCTTGCCCAGGAGAAGCCTAAGAAGACATGCGTATGCCTGCTTACCGACAAGGAAGAGATCGGTTCTTATTCGAATTCAGGCGCAACGTCGAACCTTTATGAGAATTTCCTTATGGAAGTGTTTGCCAAGTCTGAGGGCGGAATAGACAAGTTCAATACGCTCAAGTTCCGTAAGGCTCTTGCTGCTTCAAAGATGCTTTCTACCGATGTTACAACGGCATATGATCCCAAGTATTCTTCCGTTTTCGAGAAGAATAACACGGCTTTCATGTCCAGAGGCCTTAAGATCGAGAAGTACACGGGCGCAAGAGGCAAGTCCGGCTGTTCTGAAGCAACCGGCGATTTCATCGCGGAGATCACGGATATCTTTGAGAAGAATTCCATCCCGTGGCAGACAGGCGAGCTCGGACGCATAGATGCAGGCGGCGGCGGAACGATCGCTGCTGTCATGGCAGAACTCGGTATGGATGTGGTCGATATGGGTGTTCCCGTATGGTCTATGCATGCCCCTGTTGAAGTTATCTCCAAGATAGATCTTTACTATCTGTACCTCGGATACAAAGCGTTCATAGAGAACATCGGATAATGTCTAAGAAGAGAACCGTAGAGCGTAAGACCGCGATCAAGAACAGTATCGGAAGAATTGCCGTCTTCGGTCTGCTTGTCATTGCGCAGATCGTCGGCTTTGCGGTCCTCATCTTTTTCCTCGGAAGGAACTTCCCGCCGATAGACATCGCGCTGCGTGCCGTTGCGTTGATAGTGGCTGTTGGAATAAATGCCAGAGACCATAACGGTGTATTCAAGCTTATCTGGGTAATAGTGATCCTGATCCTGCCGGTCCCGGGCCTCTTGTTCTACGTGCTGAACAACTTCAGCAGTTCAAGGCACAAGATCAAGCGAAGGCTCGAGAAGGTCGACATGATGGTTTTCAGCCATCTGAACTATAACGATGACATCTTCTCGGAATTTAAGGCTGAAGATCCGGCGAGAGCTTCAAACGCCAGGTATCTCAGGGGATTTGATTTCCCTATCTACGAAGGCACCGATATCAGATATTACCCTGAAGCGTATGACTGCTATAAGGCCCAGATCGAAGACATCAGGAAGGCAGAACATTATGTCTATCTCGAATACCATGCGATCGAGACAAAGGAAGCGTTTGAGCCTTTGCATGAGGCATTGAAAGAGAGGGCTGCGGCAGGAGTTGACTGCAGAGTCTTGTACGATGACGTCGGATCTTCCATTTTCATCAACAAGAACTTCGTCAGGGTGTTGGAGTCCGAAGGAATCAAGTGCAACGCATTCAATCCTGCTTATCCGATCCTTTCGTTGTTCATCAATAACCGTGATCACAGAAAGATAACGGCAATTGACGGTAAGGTGGGTTATACGGGCGGTTACAACATCGCCGATGAATATTTCAATATCGTAAATCCGTTCGGACAGTGGAAGGATAACGGCATAAGGCTTGAAGGTCCTGCCGTACAGAGTCTGACTGCAATGTTCGTCGAGATGTGGAACTTTGCGGACCTGAAGAGGAAACTGGATGACATGATGGCTTTTGAAGCCGTTCCGCTTACTCCGGTGGAAGGCGCAAAGGGATACTGCGTGCCTTATTGCGACAGCCCTTTGGATAACGAGCCGATAGGTGAGAACGTATATCTGAACATGATCAACAACGCACAGGATTTCTGCTGGTTCATGACTCCTTACCTGGTTCTGTCTGACGAGGTCGCAAGGGCGCTTCAGATCGCTGCCAGAAGAGGCGTTGATGTCAGGATAATAACTCCGGGCATCCCCGATAAGAAAGTCACTTACGGCGTTACCAGATCTTATTACAACATGCTGATCAATGACGGTGTGAAGATTTATGAATACGCTCCGGGATTCATTCATTCCAAGACGGTCCTCTGCGATGACACGTGTGCCGTAGTCGGAACCATCAATCTTGATTTCAGAAGCCTTTACCATCATTTCGAGAATGCCGTCTATATGTATAAGACGGAATGTCTCAAGGATATCAGGAAGGATTTCACGGATACGTTTGCAGTATGCCGTGACGTTACAGAAAAATACGGCAGAACTCCGAACCTGTTTGTCAGGTTCTATAAATCAATATTGAGGCTTATAGCTCCGTTGCTGTAAGCGTGAAAAGAGGATATCAATATGTCTGTTCGATTCTATAACTGCAGAATTTTAACGATGACGGATAACAGCATCATCGAAGGCGAGCTTTGGACTGAAAACGACAGGATAAGCTATATCGGTCCTAAGAAGGATGCATCAGATAAGACTTTTGACAGGGAGTTCGACTGTAAAGGCAGTCTTCTGATGCCCGGATTAAAGAATGCCCATACGCATTCGGCCATGACGTTTTCGAGATCACTTGCTGATGAATACTGCCTTAACGACTGGCTTCACAAGGCCATATTCCCGAGAGAGGCAAAGCTTACTCCCGAACACGTATATTGGTTTGCAAAGCTTGCTTATGCGGACTACTTATCCGGCGGTATTACCTCATGCTTTGACATGTATTTTCACAAGGATGAGAATGCAAAGGCCGCAGTTGAGACCGGATTCAGACACGTTTTCTGCGGCGCGGCGAACGATTACGGCGGATTCGAAGACCTTGAGCGTTACTTTGTGGAGCTGAATGATTATGATCCGCTCGTGTCTTTCATCTACGGTTTCCATGCCGAATACACTACATGCGAAGACAATCTCAAGTTAATGTCCGAACTTGCGCACAAGTATAAAGCGCCGGTGTTCACTCATATTTCAGAGACCGCTGAAGAGGTTGAAGGATGTAAGGAAAGATATGGGGTTACTCCCGCAGTCCTTTTCGATAAGCTCGGTATCTTTGATTTCGGTGGCGGCGGATTCCACTGCGTATGGTTTACCGACGAGGACAGGGAGATCTTCAAGAACCGGGGACTCTGGTCTGTTTTCAATGCGTGCTCGAACCTTAAGCTTGCGAGCGGCATAACACCGGTCTATAAGTTCATCGAAAACGACATGAAGATCGCGATCGGAACCGACGGGGCGGGTTCCAACAATGCCCTTTCGATGTTCCGTGAGATGTATCTCGACACGGTGCTTTCAAACGTTGAGACAAAGAATGCGGCTGCCGTTGATCCTTACGTGATCCTTAAAGCTGCTACATCGGGCGGAGCAATGTGCATGGGGCTTAACGATTCTGACGTGCTCGATGTCGGCAAGAAGGCGGATATCATCTTGATAGACATGAACAAGCCTTCGATGCAACCCGAGAATAATATCGTCAGAAATCTGGTATATAGCGGCGATAATTCGATAGTTAAGATGACCATGATCGACGGTAAGATCCTTTATGAGGATGGTAAGTTCACCACGATCGATCTTGATGAAGTCATCTGCGAGTGCAACAAACTCAGGAAAGATCTTGCCTGACCCGGGGTATGAAGCTTTTATTCGGTCACATCGGAAAATATAAAGCTGCTTCGATCTTAAGCCCTGTGTTTAAGCTCCTTGAAGCATGCTTTGAACTGATCGTTCCGCTGATCGTGGCAGGCATGATCGACCAGGGCATCAACAAAGGAGATATGGATTATGTGAAGTCGCATATCTTTATCCTTGTGCTGTTTGCCTTTGTCGGATTTGCCGTCGCCATCACGGCGCAGTATTTCGCTGCTTATTCAGCGTGCGGAATATCTTCTTCCATCAGGAAAAGCCTGCACGATAAACTTCAGACGCTTTCCGTGGCGGACTACGAGAAGATCGGGTCTTCAACGACGGTTACGCTATTAACTTCCGATGTCAATCAGATACAGACGGGGATCAACCTGTTCCTGAGACTTCTTTTGAGGTCGCCTTTTATCGTGTTTGGTGCATGCATAATGGCGGCGACCGTTAAACCTTCGATCGCTCTCATTTTCGCGGGATGTACGGTCCTTCTGACCTTTGTGATCGCGCTTAACATGAAGTTCTCGATCGTCAGGCACAGGGAAACCAGAGACGGTCTTGACGGCCTTGTGAAAAAGACTTCCAACGGCATAGCGGGTGAGAGGGTTATCAGGGGCTTTAACAAGACGGCTGACGATTACTCGAAGTTTGAGTCAAAGAGCAAGAGCCTTTATAAGTCTCAGATCAAAGCAGCTGATTTTGCAGCCTGGCTCAATCCGCTCACATATGCTGTCGTGAATCTTTCTATCTGCCTTCTCATCTACAGAGGAGCGATCCACTTCAACGCCGGAACGCTTACGGACGGCCAGGTGGTCGCGCTTTATAACTACATGTCCCAGATCCTCATCGAACTGGTCAAGCTCGCAAATCTTATCGTTTCAGTATCAAGGGCTTATGCTTGCCTTAAGAGAGCCGAGAACCTTATGGATCTGAAGAGCACTGCCAATAACGGAACAAAGGAACTTGCTCCCGGTATGCCGCTGTCTCTTACATTGAAGAATGTGTCTTTCACTTATCAGGGCAATCAGGAAGAATCAGTAAAGGATTTTTCGATCGATGTAAACCCCGGCGAGACCATAGGGATCATCGGAAGCACGGGCTGCGGCAAATCCACCGTTGCGGCTCTCGTGTCGGGTATCTATAACTGTACAGACGGTGAAGTGCTGATCGGCGGGACGGATATAAGGGAGCTCTCTTTATCAAGCCTTTCTTCATCAGTCGGAATGAGCCTTCAGAAGACCAGGCTCTTTAAAGGTTCATTAAAAGACAACATCACGCTCGGCAGGGAGGGCTTGTCTTCGGAAGACATTGATGAAGCAGTTAAATTGTCCTGCAGTGATGACGTGGTAAGCTCAAAATCAGAGGGCTTGGATTATGTGATATCAGACGGCGGCGCAGGACTTTCCGGAGGCCAGAGACAGAGGATCGGCATAGCAAGGGCACTGGCCGGCAAACCGGGACTCATTATCCTTGACGATTCTACTTCTGCGCTCGACTGGGGAACAGAAAAAAGGCTCCTTGCCAACCTTAACGGTCTGCCTCAGAAGCCTACTGTAATCCTCATATCCCAAAAGGTAAGAACATGCATGAACTGCGACAGGATCGTCCTGATGGATGACGGAAGGATTGAAGCCGTTGCTCCGCATGAAGAACTGCTCAAGATATCAGAAAACTACAGATACCTGAATTCGCTTCAGGTAAGCGGAGGCGGTTTATGAAGATCAAGATCGTAAAACGCCTGTTTACATATTTGAAAGGATCAGCCGGACTGGCCTTGCTTTCTGTTGTCATTGGAATGATCTTCGGTGCCGCCACCGTTGCGATCCCGTATTTTGCTGGAAGGGCGATCGACAGTCTTGGCAATATCACGGAACTTGTCAGCTATCTGCTCTTTATCCTGGGCCTTCTTTCTCTGGCTGCATTCTTCCAGTACGCCTTGATAAAGATGAATAACCGTATTTCTTTTAAGATCGGGCTTAATCTGAGAAATGCGACCTACGCCAAGATGCACAGAGTGAAGATGTCTTACATTGACAAGACGTCGGCAGGCAAGCTCCAGAGCTTTATAATCAGCGACGTTGAGACCGCATCTGACGGCATCTTGCTGTTCCTTAACCAGTTTGCGTCAGGTTTGGCAACGATATTGATCACGCTCGTGGTAATGTTCCTCATTAACTGGAAGATCTCGCTTATCGTAGTCTTGTTCACGCCTGTATCGATAGCGGTCTCATACATGATCGCCAAGGGAGCTTACAAGTCTTTCGCAAAGCAGGCTGAGATAAGGGGTGCCCAGACATCGTTTGTAGGCGAATCCGTCAACAATTTCAGGGAATGCAGGATCTATGACGTAACTGACGTAAGGATCAGGGGGTTCGACAAGATCAACGGTGAGTACAGGAAGACATCTACCAAGGCAACGTTCTTATCTTCCATCAGCAATCCGTCATCGAGATTTGTAAATGCGCTTATCTATGCAGGCGTAGTATTTACCGGCTGCATGGCAGGAGTCGGCGGTGCGATAACGGTTGGCGCGCTGACTACGCTCCTTGCATACGCAAATCAGTTCATGAAGCCTTTCAACGATCTGTCAGCTGTCTATACGGAACTGTCGGACAGCTTTGCGTGCCTGGCTCGTGTTTTCGATTATCTGGACAGTCCTGAGATACCTCAGGAAGGATCTGCGGAAGGATTGCCTGATAACAAGATGCAGTTCGACATCGAGTTCAAGAATGTCAGTTTCTCGTATGTTGAAGGAAGACCGGTCCTCAAAGACGTCTCGTTTACAGTCGGAAAAGGCGAGTCCTTTGCGATAGCGGGTCCCACGGGATGCGGAAAGACGACATTGATCAACCTTCTTATGCGTTACTACGAGCCCGATTCGGGCGACATCCTCATCAACGGAAAGAGCATTAAGGACATACCGAGGTCCGAATTGAGACATTACATTGGCTTTGTATCGCAGGATACCTGGCTTTCTGACGATACTGTCATGGAGAACATCAGGTTCTCCGGCTCCCACGTTACCGAAGAACAGGCTGTTGACGCCTGTAAGAAGACCGGCTGCGATTCTTTTATCAGAAAATTGCCAAAGCGGTATAATGAGATGATCGACAACGAGAGGGATGATATCTCGGGCGGCCAGAAGCAGCTTCTGACGATCGCAAGGGCAATGGCTTCTGATCCTTCGATAATGATCCTTGACGAAGCGACGTCTTCTGTCGACGTTGTAACCGAAGTCCGCATCCAGAAGGCCGTAAGAAAGCTTCTGAACGGCAGGACGAGCATAATAATCGCGCACAGGCTTTCAACGATAACGAACTGTGACAAGATCGTCGTCATCGATGGCGGAAAGGTGTCGGAGATCGGATCGCACGATGAGCTCATTGCGAACGGCGGATTCTACAGCAGGCTCTATGCCTCGTATATATCCGGATAAGGAGAATTTATGGGCAACTATAAACTTGAAGAGTTCAAAAAATACATCAAGGGCAGGAAAGCCGCTGTTATCGGAGTCGGCATCTCCAATACGCCGCTTATAAAGTGGCTTTCTTCACTGGGCTGTATCGTTACTGCGTGCGACAAGCTCACCGCCGAAGATCCCGTCCTCAAGAAAAATATCGATGCGATTACCGAAATTGCTCCTGATATTAAGTGGTCTTTAGGCGAGTCATATCTTACTCATTTAAGGGACGATCACTACGATATCGTTTTCAAGACGCCCAAGATGCGTTTTGAGACGCCCGAGCTCCAGTCATTGAAGGAAATGGGTTCCATACTGACAACAGAGATGGAACTGTTCATGAATCTGTGTCCGGCGGAGATCTTTGCGATCACGGGTTCTGACGGAAAGACAACAACGACGACACTTACTGCTGAGATATTGAAGCAGGCGGGTTACAAGGTATGGCTTGGCGGCAATATCGGAACGCCCCTGCTGGACCGCATCGGCGAGATCGGGCCTGATGACAAGGTCGTGCTTGAGCTGTCTTCTTTCCAGCTCTTGGGGATGAGTACGCCCGCAGATGTCGCTATCGTCACGAATATCACGCCTAACCACTTGGACTTCCATAAGGATTACGATGAGTACATTCAGGCCAAGGTCAATGCTTTCAGGAATCAGGGCCCCGTAGGTAAAGTCATTCTCAATGCAGGCTGCGACCTTACATATGAGATGAAGGACATTGCAAGAGGCAGGGTCAAGCTTTTCTCTGCAAACAAGGGCAAGGTGATGAGATCTGATTCGCCTCTTTATCCGAGGGCTTATACCGAGGACGGAAGGCTCATTTATGAGGAAAACGGCAAATCCGTTGATATCTGCGGCATGGACGAGATCTTCATTCCCGGACTTCACAACGTGGAGAATTTCCTTGCCGCTACCTGTGCAGTTATAGATTATGCAAAGCCAGAAGACATTGCTTATGTCGCAAGGAATTTCAAGGGCGTTCCCCACAGGATAGAGTTTATCAGGGAGTTAGACGGCGTCAGGTGGTATAACTCTTCGATCGACACTTCGCCGAACCGTTCGCTCAACACCATGAACGCTTTGGCCATGCGCAAGGAAAAGGGCGTCCTTATCTGCGGCGGCGCTGACAAAAAGTGCCTGTACAGCAAGCTCGGAGATGCGATCCTTAACGTGTGTGACAGGATAATCATATACGGATCGAATGCGGATCTTGTTACAGATATAATCGCGAAAGAAGCTAACGGCCGTAAGTACGAGATCTACCGCATCCCGGATAAGGAAGGCGACGTTTATGAGTTCCCCAAGACGAGGGACAACGTCGTAAATGCATACAAGGAAGCGATCGCCAAGGCCAGGGAATGGGCAAAGCCTGGCGAGATAGTGATAATGAGTTCGATCGGAACGTCATACGATCATTTCAGACATTTCGAGCACAGGGGAGACATGTTCAGAGACCTTGTTAACGGACTCGAGTAATACCATGAGAATGATAAGAACGATCGAAGCTGCAACGCTTTGTTTATGCATGGCTTTGACAGGATGTTCATCACGTTATCCCGAGTCTTCTGTAAGCTCTGCGATCATCACAACCGCTCAAAGCACTGTAACAACGCCGGAAACAACCGTAAAGAAATACCCGGATAACTGTATTGTCGACCCTTCCGTTTTCGAAAGACTTGATAAGGAAATCAACATAGAATTCAAGGATAAAACGGTCATTGAAAGCGGTAAGATCAAGGGGAGAAGATACTCTCTGACTTTTGAGCTTTCGGATTGGGCCGGAAATACTACCGCCGATAAGATCGGTGAACTTTCCAGGCTGTTTTGGCAGGTATATCCGGTGCTTTATGAGCGTTTTGGCAAGTACTCGGATGCACCTTCCGATGTAGTGCTCATTATCGAGAACAAAGGGTACGAGATAGCTGAAGCATGGGAAAACAAGATCCATCTTCATGACATGTGGCTTTGGAATTACCCGGAGGATTATGACTGCATTACTCATGAACTGGCTCACATTATCCAGAACGGCTGGAACGGCGAGAATCTTGAATATGACAGTTATATCGAGCGTTTTGCTGATTATTGCCGCTTCATATATTGTGTTGACGACGGAAGATATAACGATCACGGCTGGACTTTGCAGACTGCCAAAGATGAATCAAGCCGCGAGACTTCCGTCAGGTTTCTTGTATGGCTGGATTACAATCTTTCAGGGTCCGGAAGGGATTTTATGAAGGATTATTACCTGATCTGTACAAAGGGTGAATATCCTTCTTCTGAATGGGATTCTGCATGGAAAAAACTCTTTGAGGGAACCGCTTTTGAAGGCAGGGATATAGATGAAGTGTGGAAAGAGTATCAAACTTCCGATTTTGCAATACTGTCTTCTTATGCAGCAACGGGAGAGACATCAGAACTGCTTGCCAAATACGATGCAAGAAAGAAGGCAAAATCCTTAAATGGTTGACCTTTTCAAGGCCCGTATGTTAAAGTATCGAAAATTGAATAAATAAATGCGATGAAGAGGAATAGTACTTCATCAATGTGTCTTTACAGAGAGCCTGCGTCCGGTGCGAGCAGGTAAGACGCAGAAGAAGGAACTCACCCCGGAGCATTCGGTTGAAAGCCTTGTGGCAATTAGACTTGAACGGAGTTGTCCCACGTTACAGGGACACTGATATCGGAAGCAATTCCCGTATCTTGTGAGTGCACAGCATTGCTGTGAAATAGAGTGGTACCGCGAACGCCCCTTCGTCTCTATATAAGGAGACGAGGGGCTTTTTTGTACAAGGAGGTACAGCGGTATGAATAGTAGCAAATACGAGGCAAACCCTACGGTTCCCATGCCGAACCGCCAGTGGCCGTCAAGAGTCATATCTAAGGCACCGATCTGGTGTTCAGTGGACTTAAGGGACGGAAACCAGGCTTTGGAAGTCCCTATGACGCTCGATCAGAAGGTCGAGTTCTTCAAGTTCTTGTGCGAGATCGGCTTCAAGGAGATCGAGATCGGTTTTCCCGCTGCTTCGGAAACAGATTATAATTTCTGCCGCCATCTGATCGATAACGACCTGATACCTGACGGCGTTGCGATCCAGGTGCTGACACAGTCCAGGCCTCACATAATCGAGAAGACGATGGAAGCTGTAAGAGGCTCTAAGAAAGCGATCATCCATCTGTATAACTCTACCAGCACGCTGCAAAGGGACGTCGTCTTTGGCTTTGCTCCCGAGGACTGCATAGATCTCGCTGAAGTTGGCGCCAGACTCATCATGGAATACATCGCAAAGGATGACTCGGGAACGGAATTCATACTCGAGTATTCGCCCGAAAGCTTTTCTTCGACCGAGCCCGAGTTCGCGGTAAGGATCTGCGATGCGGTCTTGGACATCTGGAGACCTGACCGTGACCACAAGGCGATAATCAACTTGCCTGAGACCGTTGAATATCAGACGGCAAACGTTTTTGCGGACCAGGTGGAGTATTTCTGCACGCATACAAGGTGGAGAGACCAGATCATAGTGTCTCTGCATACGCATAACGACAGGGGAACGGCGGTCGCAACTTCCGAATTCGGCCTGATGGCAGGCGCTGACAGGGTAGAAGGAACCCTTTTCGGAAACGGTGAGAGGACCGGAAATGTTGATATCGTGACTCTTGCCATAAACATGCTGATGTTAGGCGTTGATCCGTGTCTGGATTTCTCGGACATGAATAACGTCATCGACGTATATGAAGACTGTACTGGAATGAAGGTCGAGCCCAGGCATCCTTGGGCCGGAAAACTCGTGTTTACCGCGTTCTCCGGATCTCATCAGGATGCGATCAACAAGGGCAGAAAGAAGATGGAAGAGCGCCATTCGACAGTGTGGGCGGTTCCGTATCTGCCTATCGATCCTGCGGATGTCGGCCGCCAGTACGAACCTGTCATCAGGATCAATTCCCAGTCGGGCAGGGGCGGTATCTCCTATGTCATGGAAAAACACTTCGGAATCCATCTGCCGAAAAGCTTTCTGCGCAGTTTCCTGCCTGTGGTTAAGGCCGCGACTGAAGAAAACGGCTTTGAAAACGAACTGACGCCCCAGCAGATCTTCGATCTGTTCGATGACAAGTACATCAATGTTCTGGAGCCGTACGGCCTGAAGACCTTCTCGGAGCAGCAGGACAGCGAACAGATATCCACGGTCGAATCGGTCATCACGGACAACGGAGAGCCCGTTATCATCAAAGGTACCGGTAACGGTCTCCTTGATGCTTTCGTGACTGCGTTCAAGACATATACCGGCATTGATTTCGAGATCAAGGACTATTCCGAGCACGCAATGAAGAGCGGTTCTGATTCGGCGGCTATCACATACATTGAGATATTGAACAAAAACGACGGAAAAACCTATATCGGAGCGGGCGTGTCCAGTTCCGTCACCAAATCTTCCGTTCGTGCCGTAGTTTGCGCATACAACAGAATGATTAATGTGATAAGATAAGTCCCGTACGATTTTTGGGGAGTTATTTAATTATGTGGGATTATTTTGTTGCATTAATATTCGGAATCGTTGAAGGCATAACCGAATGGCTGCCCGTAAGTTCCACGGGTCACATGATCATTCTGGACGAGTTCATGAAGCTCAGCAATTCCGTATCGCCCGAGTTTTATGATCTTTACCTTGTCGTTATCCAGCTTGGCGCGATAATGGCTGTTATCATCGTCTTCTGGTGGGAGATCTGGCCTTTCGGCGTCAAACGCAATAATCATCCTCTGTCTGACAAAGGAATTGGCCGCTGGATCATGAAGGACAAGTTCATCATGTGGTTCAAGATCCTCGTTGCATGCATTCCTGCAGCTATCGTAGGCGTTCTTTTCGATGACTGGCTCGATGAGCATCTGTACAATTTCTACGTTGTCGCGATTGCCCTTATCGTTTTCGGTATAGCTTTCATCGTTGTTGAGCGGATCATCAAGGATAAAGAGCCCAAGATCAAGACCATCGGCCAGATCAACTGGGGACATGCCTTCATGATCGGCATGTTCCAGCTCCTTGCTGCGATCTTCCCGGGCGCTTCGAGATCCGGATCCACCATAGTCGGCTCGCTCGGCATGGGCATCAAGAGGGAAGCGGCTGCAAAGTTTACTTTCTTCCTGGCTATTCCCGTCATGTTCGGTGCCAGCCTTCTTAAGATCGTAAAGTTCAAGGGCGATGTGAGCAGCAATGAGCTGATAATACTCGGTATCGGCATGGTTACCGCGTTCGTCGTAAGCCTCTTTGTCATAAAGGGTTTGATGAGCTTTATCAAAAAGCACGGTTTTACATGTTTCGGATGGTACCGTATCGTTCTTGGTATCGCCATTCTGGTCCTCGGAATGACCGGAGTCATCGGCAAATAAACAAGAACACGATATTGGGGAGTTTTTTTCTCCGAAAATCTGCTATTTATTACAAGTATTACGCGCGCGTTATGTTATAATTTTAAGCTGTAAAATAATGCGTTGAGGTTATTGTCTTTGCACAGATATATATACAACAGCCGTGATGTGGCTGCTTATTTCAAATATTTCTCAGTCCCGAGCTATCTTGAAGTATCGTACATGCAGTACATCTTCAACCTCGGGAATAATATTCTCGCAGAGCCGCTCACGAGGGATTTCGAGCATTTCAAGAACGAAGTCTTCAGGGAGCTGTACTTTTTGTGGGCAAACGGATTTGAAGGGGAGAGATCTGACATCTCCGCCATGACTGCAGACGGGCAGCTTGCGCTTATCTGCGATCAGGAATGCCTGAACCTTGAGTCTTATATGAAGCTGATCTGTCTTCATCTCATATTCTCAAGCAATCTTCCGTACATTAATCTCAATTTTACCGGCATGATGCTCCAGCTCGGGCTCAAGTGTGATGTCGATGTTTACGAGGAGAATGTCAGGAAGATAATGGAATCCTTAAGACTCGTTGCTTACGATACCTTCGGACATGCTTTTGATCTCGGACTCGGAATCCCGGATGAACTCTTAAGGATAGCTTTGAATGCGGAATTCAAAGCAAGCCTGGTCAACAGGGACTTCAGGGCGAGCTTGAAGAACGAACAGCTGAAATGGCTTGCGGATCTTAAGGACAAGTCGCTTAAGGTGTTCGGAAGCATACCAGCGAGACGTAAACCTGCGGCACCCGCCCGTTCTTCGGATGCGAGACCGGGTATGGGAAGCGTCAGTGGAGCAAAATACTCTGATACGGCAGCTCAGTTGCCGGCAAATAGAATCCAGCCGAAGGGTGCTCCTTCGTCCGGAAACAGGAAATAACCGCAATTTGGAGGGAAGCAGATGGACAAGTTCTACAGTTTAGGGCTTGATATTGGTTCAACAACGATCAAAGTCGTTTTACTTGACGGTGATAAGATAATCCACAGCGAATATAAGAGGCATCACTCGGATGTCTCGGGCCTTCTCAACGAGCTTTTCGAAGACCTTAACAGGAAATTCCCGGGCATCATGGTGGATACCGTTATCACGGGTTCCGGCGGTCTTTCGGTCGCAAACTGGCTCGGACTTAAGTTCACGCAGGAAGTCATGGCCGAGACCGTGGCTATCAGGAAGTATCATCCCGAGACTGACGTAATCATCGAGCTTGGCGGTGAGGATGCCAAGATCACATACATGCACCCGGTATTGGAACAGCGTATGAACGGTACCTGTGCCGGCGGTACGGGCGCGTTCATCGACCAGATGGCTTCGCTCCTGCAGACTGATGCGGACGGCCTCAATAACTTTGCAAAAGACTACAGGTCGCTTTATACCATTGCGAGCCGCTGCGGTGTTTTCGCGAAAAGCGATCTCCAGCCGCTTATCAATGAAGGCGCCGCAAAAGAAGACCTTGCCGCTTCCATCTACCAGTCCGTGGTCAATCAGACGATCTCCGGACTTGCCTGCGGAAGACCGATAAAGGGAAATGTCGCATTCCTTGGAGGGCCGCTTTTCTTCAATTCAGAGCTCAGGAGTGCTTTTGAAAGAACGCTCGCAGAAAAAGTCGATTCGTTCTGGATGCCTGAAGAGGCCCAGATCTATGTCGGTCTCGGAGCTGCGCTCTCTGCAGATGGAAAGAATCCCCAGAAGCTCGAGGATCTCCTCGTTAAGCTCAAGAACCGCGAAGGCTTTGTCCCTGACATTATCAGGATCGACCCGATCTTTAAGGATGAGGAAGACAAGAAGGCATTTGACGAGCGCCATAAGAAGGACATGATCCCTGTCCTTGATTTTTCAACCCAGAAGGGACCGCTCTTCCTTGGACTTGATGCGGGTTCGACGACTACAAAGGCTGTCGTTATCAACATGAGGGGCGAGCTCGTTTATACATACTATGCCAGCAACAAGGGCAATCCTGTCATGAGCGCTGTTACGATCATGAAGGATATCTACGATAAGATGCCCGAAGACTGCCATATCGCATATTCATGCGTTACCGGATACGGCGAGAACATAATCAGGGCCGCGCTCAATATCGACATAGGCGAGATCGAGACGATGGCGCACTTCCAGTCGGCAAAGTTCTTCTGCCCGGACGTTGATTTCATCATCGATATCGGCGGACAGGACATGAAGTGCATGAAGATCAGGAACGGCGTTATCGATTCCATCATGCTCAATGAGGCATGCTCTTCAGGATGCGGATCCTTTATCCAGACTTTCGCTGAGACTTTGGGACTTACGACGCCCGAGTTTGCCGCTGCGGCATTATCTTCCACAAAGCCTGTCGATCTTGGCACGAGATGCACGGTCTTCATGAACTCGAAGGTCAAGCAGGCGCAAAAGGAAGGAGCTTCTGTAGGCGACATCTCCGCGGGCCTTTCTTATTCCGTAGTCAGAAATGCTCTCTACAAGGTTATCAAGATCCGCGATACCGAACAGCTCGGAAAGAATATCGTCGTTCAGGGCGGAACGTTCCTCAACGATGCCATCCTGCGCTGCTTTGAGCTTGTTTCAAAGAGAGACGTTATCAGACCTAACGTGGCGGGTCTCATGGGAGCTTTCGGCGCTGCGCTCATCGCGCAGAGACGCTGTAAGGACGGCTCGGTGACCAAACTCTTGGGCAAGGACGAACTTGATTCTTTCTCTATGGAGACAGAGAACACACAGTGCCCCGGCTGCACCAATCACTGCAGGCTCACGGTCGCAACTTTCTCGAACGGCAGGAAATTCGTTTCAGGCAACCGCTGCGAAAGAGGAGAAGATATAGCCCTTGATAAAGAGCCCGGCAACGAGAAGGACAAGCTTCCGAACCTTTTTAATTACAAATACAACAGGACGTTTAACTATAAGCCGTTAAAGCTTGAGGATGCTCCGAGAGGAGAGATCGGAATACCGAGAGTATTAAACCAGTATGAGAACTATCCTTTCTGGTTCACGGTGCTGACAAAGCTCGGCTTCAGAGTCCTTATCTCCGCGAGGTCATCACATAAACTCTACGAGAGCGGAATGGAGACGATCCCTTCGGAATCGGTATGCTATCCCGCAAAACTTGCTCACGGCCATATCGAGAATCTGATCTCCAGAGGGATCAAGACTATCTTCTATCCTGATATCCCTTACGAGAACATCGAGAACTTAAGTTCCAACAATCACTATAACTGCCCGATCGTGTGCTCTTATCCTGAGGTTATCCGTAACAACGTCGAGAACATAAAGGAGAAGGAGATACGTTATCTTAACCCGTTCATGCCTTTGGACAATCTTGATTGCGTGGCCGAACAGCTCGTCAAGATCTTTGATTACACCGCGGTCTCGCTGGCCGAAGCAAAGGCTGCCGTGGCTGCAGGCGCCGAAGAGTACTTCAATTTCAAGGAAGACATCCGCAATAAGGGTAAAGAGATCCTTAAGGAGATGGAGGAGAAAGGCATCAAGGGCGTTGTCCTTGCAGGCAGACCTTATCACATCGATCCCGAGATCAACCACGGTATTCCTGAGATGATCAATTCCCTGGGACTTGCCGTACTTACAGAAGACTCCGTCGCAAGGCCCGGAAGGCTGAAGAGACCTATCCGCGTTATCGACCAGTGGATGTATCACACAAGACTTTATGAAGCGGCAGCATACGTTATCACAAGGCCCGATCTTGAACTCGTACAGCTTACGAGCTTCGGCTGCGGACTTGATGCCGTTACTTCAGACCAGGTTCAGGAGATACTGGAATCGTCCGGTAAGCTTTATACGCTCCTTAAGATCGATGAGGTAAGCAATCTCGGTGCCGCAAGGATCAGAATGAGATCTCTTGTTGTCGCAATGAACGAGCGTGCAGAATTGGAACAGAGCGGTGAAAATATAGAAAAACTCTATCCTTCAAAGGACGCACAGCCTGACGATGCTCCATATACGATGAGAAGGGTCGAGTTTACCAAGGAGAACAAGAAGAATCACACGATACTCGCTCCTCAGATGGCACCGATCCAGTTTGAGTTCGTTGAAGCCATTTTCCACAAGCACGGCTATAAGCTCAAACTTCTTAAACAGGCTACCCGTGAGGACATCGAATGCGGACTCAAATTCGTCAATAACGATGCGTGCTTCCCGACGATCATCGTCGTAGGTCAGATGATCAATGCAATACTCAAAGGCGATATCGATCCGGATAACACGACGCTTGCCATCACTCAGACCGGAGGCGGATGCCGCGCCACGAATTATGTCGCTTTCCTGAGAAAAGCTTTAAGAGAAGCGGGATATCCCCAGATCCCCGTCATCACGATCTCTGCGCAGAGATTTGAGAAGAACGAGGGATTTGAATATACCGCCGGATTCCTTCTTGATGCCATTAAGGCATTAAGCCTCGGTGACATGCTGACTACGCTCCTGCTCCGCGTGAGGCCTTACGAGAAGGTCGAGGGATCTGCAAATGCGCTGTATTCCTACATCAACAAGATCGGACGTCATATGCTCAATCCGAAGGGCGTTTCCGACGACCTTACTGTCCGCTACGACAAGATCATGCCGGGCAGCTACTACTCCAAATCGCCTGAGCAGAAGAAAAAGATCAGGGATTGTCTTGCCGATATCGGCGTGGACATGGAGAACGTTCCCGTCATCAAGAAATACAAGGCATTCATAAAGTATGCCGTCTCAAAGTTCAACGAACTCCCGCTCCAGGATATTCCCAGAAAGCCCAGGGTCGGTCTTGTAGGAGAGATACTTGTTAAGTTCCAGCCTGATGCAAACAATAACGCAATAGACGTTATCGAGCAGGAGGGCTGCGAAGGCGTTCTCCCCGGTGTTCTGGACTTCTTCCTGTACTGCGCTTATAACCCCGTATGGCAGGCCGAGAATCTCGGTAAGAGCAAGAAGACAGGTTACATAATGAAGCAGGGAATCAAGTTCCTTGAAGCCTTGAGAAAGCCCATCAACCGTGAGTTCAAGGCGACGGGAGGCAAGTTCATGCTTACCGAGAGGATCCAGGAACTCGCAGAGAAATCTTCAAGCGTATTGAGCTGCGGCAACTCCTGCGGTGAGGGCTGGTTCCTTACTGCGGAGATGATCGAGCTTATTCAGGACGGCGTGCCCAACATCATATGCGCTCAGCCGTTTGCGTGCCTGCCTAACCATGTTACCGGCAAGGGCATGATCAAGGAGCTCCGCCGCCAGTACCCCAATTCGAACATCATTCCTATCGACTATGATCCGGGCGCTTCCGAAGCTAACCAGCTCAACAGGATCAAGCTCATGATCAGCACGGCTCACACGGTAAGGAACAAGGAGATCGAAGACGCCAAAAGATCCGGTAATGCAGCAGTAGTCACGGAGGACTGATCATGACCAGACTGCTTTTAGTTGACGGCAACTCGATAATCAACCGAGCATACTATGCGGTTATAGGCAGGGCGCCTATGACTGCTCCTGACGGAACTCCCACGGGTGCCGTCAACGGCTTCTTCAACTCTATTCTCGGTGTTATCGGGGAATATAAGCCTGACAACATCTGCGTGCTCTTTGACAGAAAAGAGCCCACTTTCAGGCACAAGATGAGCGCTGATTATAAGGCGAACCGTAAGGGCATGCCTGACGATCTCGCTGCCCAGATGCCTGTCGTCAAGGAGATATTGGATCTCTGGGGAGTTTCAAGAATGGAACTCGCAGGATACGAAGCAGATGACCTGATCGGAACCCTGTCAAAGATGGGCGAACAGTCCGGCATGGACGTTTTCATATTCAGCGGCGATCACGATGATTTCCAGCTCATCTCCGATAAGGTGTCCGTGGTCATGCCGCAGTCCGGAAAAGATAAGGATCCCAGAGTCCTCTTTGACAGAGCGAGATTTGAAGATACTTACGGAGTTAAGCCTGAAGTCTTCGTACAGGTCAAAGCCCTGATGGGAGATAATTCGGACAACATCAAAGGCGTTGAGAAAGTCGGTGAGAAGACCGCTTTCAAACTGATTTCAGATTACGGTTCATGCGACGGAGTATTGGCGAACGCTGATAAACTTTCTCCTGCGCTCAGCGCAAGGATCGCTTCTTCAGGCGATCTTCTCGCAATGAACATCAAGCTCTGCACGATAGACCGTGATGCGCCTGTTCCTTTCGGCCTGGAACAGACCTCATTTTCAGGCGAACCCGCTGATACACAGGGTCTCTACGACAGGCTCTCCGCACTTTCGCTTAAGATGCTCATCAAGAAACTCAGCCTTGACGGTATGACAAGAAGCGAAGCATCCGTTCCTGCCAAACCCATGGATGAGGTTTCAACTGCGATCATGGGCAAGCTTGACAAGATCCTGGGCGATGGCTTTAAGGTAGTCATGGGCGAAGCGGAACTCCCTGATGGCGAACTGGAGGCAGGCATCGACTTTGTTGATACTTCTGCCGGCAAGTACGTGCTCCTTCTTGTTTTCGATCAGGCAAGTCTTTACTGCATGACCCCCGAAGAAGCCAGAAAAGCTTTCGCCAAGGGCAATCTGTTCCCTGCGGCTTATGAGTACAAAGACAGATCCAAGCTTATGGATGAGCCGCTTGATTGCATCAGATCGGTCTTCGACATTGAGATTGCGGGCTACGTGATGAACCTTATCGAAGGCAAGCCTGATCTCGAGAGGCTTTACGAATATGCGACGGGTTCTTTGTATCCGGTTACCGAGGAAAAGTCTGCTGCCGTACAGCTTTCTTTGTTTGATGAGATAACTCCTTCCGTCTCGCTCGAAGATGAGCTTAAAAAGGCGGGAAAGAGGCTTTGCTGCATTACTGCGGCTGCAAAGATGCTCGCGCATAAGCTTGAGGAAGAAGACAGCATAAGAAAGCTCCTCTTTGACATTGAATTCCCTCTGGTCATCACATTGGACAAGATCGAAAGAGCAGGCATGCATGTATCGCGCGAGAGGCTTGATGCTCTTCATGAGGAATATACCAGAAGGCTTGAGGATATTGCTGCCCGTATCTTTGACATGACGGGCATGAACTTTAACATCAACTCGCCTAAGCAGTTAGGTGACGTTCTGTACGGAGAAAAGGGACTTCGTCTTCCTCACGGCAAGAAGGGCAAGAACGGTCTTTATTCGACCGGCATAGACGAGCTTAACCGCCTTAAGGAATATCATCCCGTCATAGACGAGATAATCAAATACAGAGAGCTGTCCAAACTCGATTCCACTTATGCGGCCGGACTCGTCCGCTCGATAAGAAGCGACGGACGTATCCATACTACGTTCACTCAGGCGATGACCAATACCGGAAGGCTTTCTTCGACGGAACCGAATCTTCAGAATATCCCGGTAAGATCTGATGAAGGTTCAAGGCTCAGGGAAGCGTTTACCGCATCCGAAGGCTGTGTTCTCGTGGATGCCGACTATTCGCAGATCGAGTTGAGGCTCCTTGCATCGCTTTCCGGAGATGAGATAATGTGTTCCGCTTTCAATGAGGGCGAAGACATTCACAGAAGAACAGCCGCGAAGGTTTACGGAGTCAATGAGGAAGCAGTTACGCATAAGATGCGTTCGATCGCCAAGACGGTCAATTTCAGCATAATATACGGCATTTCGGATTACGGTCTCGCAACCGATCTCGGGATCGGATTTAAGGAAGCTGGCACCCTTATCAAGGAGTATGAGAACCAGTTCCCCGGCATCATGAAATACCTTAACGGCTTAAAAGAGAACGGTGAGAAGAACGGTTATGTAGAGACGATGTTCGGCAGGAAAAGGATCCTTACCGAACTCAAGAGCCAGAACAGAAACGTCAGGAACTTCGGATTCAGGGCGGCCATGAACACGCCGATCCAGGGTACTGCCGCAGACATAATAAAGATCGCGATGAACAGGGTAAAAGAGGCTCTGGAGAAGGAACTTCCCGATGCAAAACTCGTAATGCAGGTGCATGACGAACTGATAGTCGAGTGTCCCGAAAAGGATGCACCCAAGGCATCTGAGATCCTCAAGAGGGAAATGGAGGCATCTGCCGTGCTCTCTGTACCGCTTGTCGCAGAAGTTGGAACAGGAAAGGACTGGCTTAGCGCGAAGTAATGTTTGTATTAGGAATCACAGGCGGAATCGGAAGCGGCAAGAGTACTGTAAGCGGGATCCTCCGCGAAAAGGGACTTCTTGTACTTGATGCGGATGAGATCTCCAGAAAGGTTACCGAACCGGGTGGCAAGGCGCTTCCTGCCATTGCCGAGGAATTCGGTCCCAAAGCCGTCGGCGTTAATGGCGTGATGAACAGAAAAGCCGTCTCGTCGATCGTTTTCTCTGACAAAAAGAAACTCGATGACTTAAGTTCTATCATCCATCAGTATGTTTTCGAAGAGATGGAAGAACAGGTAGCCAAGGAGAAAGAGAAGGGGACGAAATGCGTAGTCCTCGATGTTCCGATCCCGGTAAAGAGGTTTACGGACATGTGCGACCAGATCTGGGTCGTTACGTGTGACAGGGATGTAAGGCTCGCAAGGCTTGCAAAAAGAGGCTTGGACAAGGAAGAAGCATTGAGAAGGATAGACATGCAGATGTCTGATGACGAATATTGTTCTTTGGGGGATTACTCTATCGATAATTCATGGGACATGGACAGTCTGAACGATAAGGTCATGAGGCTGGTCAAAGAACAGCTCCATTCCAGAGGTATCAGGGTATGAATGTAGTTGCCCTGATAACAGCGATTTGCTTTACGGCCGTAGCGGTCTGTTTCTTTATTTATCTGTTGTTTTCCAAAAAGCCGCTCTTTTGCGGAAACCTTAAGAACTTTTTCAGGGCCGGGACGATCGTTTATATTTCCGGAACGCTCCTGATACTTCTTTTTGCCATTATCCTCAAGGGCGTTCCCACGGCGTTTATCGTGATATCGGAACTGACGATAATGACAGTGTTTTTGGCTACGTTTATAATCATAATCAGATTGTCCAAGACCCTTTCCAAAATGGCTCCCGCAAAAGCACAGGACAACGGACAGGAAAAGACTGATGAATAACCAGATCGCAAGGATACCACTTTACATCAGCGGTTTCTTGACCGCTCTTGCCGGTGTGTTCTTTGTTCTCTACCCGGATACCGTATCAGATGTATTAGGGGTCCTTTGGGGCATAGTCCTGGTCGTTGCAGGAATCGCAGGCGCAGTGGATTATATTGTTTCCATAAAGCAGTTCAGGGAAGAAGGCTACGGCAATGCGGCCGGAGCCGAGATCGTTCTTGTTTATTCGGTGATAATCACCATATTGGGAATAATCTTCGTTCTCAAACCGACGATCGTGATGCCGCTGCTGTCATTTGTCATCGGAGTCTTTTTCCTTGTGGACGGCGTGGTCAAGTTAAGGCACAACATGCTTGTACCTAACCCGAAAGATTTTTTGTGGTATGTGATGCTTATGCTCTCGGTCGCCTTGATCGTTGCGGGCATCGCACTGATAGTATTTCCGTTCAGCGGAACAGTAACCGTTATCCGCTTCTCGGGCATAGCGTTCATAATCAGCGGTATCGAAAGTATAGGTGAGGAGTCGTGGAAGAAGAGATAAAAGCTCTTTTTATACGTTGAATCTGAATACTACGACATCTCCGTCATGCATGACATATTCTTTGCCTTCAGATCTTACGAGGCCTTTTTCCTTTGCTGCATTATATGAGCCGCAGGCCATAAGATCGTCATAGGCAACTACCTCGGCACGGATAAATCCTCTTTCGAAATCCGAATGGATCTTGCCTGCAGCCTGAGGTGCCTTGGTCCCGTTCTTGATGGTCCATGCACGAACTTCTTTGGGTCCTGCCGTAAGGAACGAGATAAGTCCCAAAAGGGCATAGGAAGCCTTGATCATCTTGTCCAATCCGGCGCTTTCGATACCAAGGTCATCTAAGAACATCTGGCGGTCTTCGCTGTCAAGCTGGCCCAATTCCTCTTCGATCTTTGCGGAAATGACGACAACGCCGGAACCTTCCTTTTTGGCGATCTCTTCGACTGTATGTACGTAAGGGATATCAGGATTCTTGATGCTGTCCTCTGCGATGTTTGCACAGTAGAGCACGGGCTTCATGGAAATGAGCTGAAGATCAGCAGTGAACTCAAGCTCGTCTTCGGTAAATTCAATTGTTCTTGCGCTCTTGCCCTCGGCAAGTGCAGCGACGATCTTCTCATAGCAGTCAAGTTCGGCCTGCATTTTCTTGTCGCCGCCCCTTAACAGCTTCTTTGTCCTTTCTACTCGCTTTTCCATTATCTCGAGGTCAGAAAGGATGAGCTCTATGTCGATAGTCTCAATGTCACGTGCGGGATCTGCGCTGCCGCTGACGTGGATTACGTTGGGATCGTCAAAACATCTTACGACATGAACGATAGCATCGCACTCCCTGATGTTGGAAAGGAACTTGTTGCCCAAGCCTTCACCTTTGGAAGCGCCTGCAACGAGTCCTGCGATATCAACGAATTCGACTACTGCAGGTGTATATTTCTCAGGATTATATATCTCGGCGAGCTTGTCTAATCTTTCGTCGGGTACGGAAACGACGCCGACATTGGGTTCGATCGTGCAGAAGGGATAATTGGCAGCTTCTGCACCGGCTCTTGTTATTGCGTTGAATAATGTGCTCTTACCGACGTTCGGAAGGCCTACGATTCCTAATTTCATAAATAGGTACCTCATTATTTTTTATTAGTACCCGAGCATTATATCACACTTGCTTTGTCGGTTTTTGTCGGTTTTTGTCGGGTATTTTGGCCTGTTCGGCGGAGTATTCTGAACAAAACTGTGTTGGGAGGTACGGCTATGTCAGGAAAACCGTCAGTAGCAAGGATCTATTCAGGATTCACCAAAGGAACGGACTCGTTTATTTCAGAACTTGAGGTGTCCGTAACACCCGGAATACCAACGTTCTCAGTTATCGGACTCTGCGATTCTTCCATAAGGGAATCCCAGGGCAGGCTCATGTCCGCGCTGAGTTCTGCAGGATATAGGATGCCCAAAGGCCATGTCACGATCAATATCAGTCCCGCTTATATGAGAAAATCCGGCTCGGGATTTGATCTTGCCATGGCCATGGGGATACTTTTCGCTTCTGGACAGATTCCGTATCCGTCAGGCAGGAAAGTATATTCAGAAGGCGAACTGAGCCTTGACGGCAGCGTAAAAGGCACTCCGGGTGCGGCTTTGAGATTGAACAAAGCAAGAAGCCTGGGCTTTACTCACATAATCATCCCGGAAGAGGAAAGAAACAGTGCTCTTTGTACGGGGTTATCGGGCGAATGCGTAACGGACCTTAAGCAGGCATGTTCGATATTCGGTTTCAAGGGTTACAGTCCGGAACAATTCATGCTGGGTGATGATCTGATGCCGGGGTCAGACAGGATCGACATCTCGATGCTCAAGGGACAGGAGAAGACTAAAAGGGCGTTGATTCTGTCAGCTGCCGGTTTTCACAACATGCTGCTGCTCGGAAGTCCGGGTTCTGGCAAGACGATGGCTGCGGGGATCCTCTCAGGGATACTTCCTCCATTGGACAGAGAAGAGATCGGTGAGGTCTATGCCATTAGGGAAGCTCTTGACGGACCGGCAGCGAAGATCAGCACAGAGCGCCCTGTAAGATGCATAGGCCCTGATATCACTCCCGGCAAGCTTCTCGGTAGTTCGGCAAGCCTGACGCCGGGCGAGATGGCTTTAGCGGATCACGGAGTTTTGTTTGCCGACGAGATAATGGAATTTCCATCCGGTGTATTGGATCTCATCAGAAAACCTCTTGAAGAAGGAGAAGTCAGGCTCTTTCGGGACGGAGTAACCTATACGTTCCCTTCACGGTTGATCTTCGTCGGAGCGGGGAATCCCTGTAAATGCGGAATGTACTATGAACCCGGTTCAAGGTGCAAGTGTACCGCGGGCATCAGGAAAAGATACACGAGCAAGCTTTCCGGACCTTTTCTGGAAAGGATCGACATCTTCAGCGAAATGCGGTCGATAGGAAAAGAAGACATGGTGCTCATGTACGCGGAGGGTGCGGATAGTGAGAATCCTTCCGTAAAAGAAAAGATCGCAAAATGTTGGGAGACACAGAACCGCCGCTATGGCGGAAAGTTATTCAATTCAAACGTTAACTCGGCAAATCTCTCTGAAGCGATGGAACTGTCAAAAGACATTCTCTCTTATTGTTCGGAACTTGCGTCAAAGGGACTGTTTTCGGCAAGGGGATATCAGAAGACGTTAAGACTTGCCAGAACGATCGCCGATTATGAAGGAAGGGATGACGTTACGAAAGAAGACGTGTCAGAAGCTGCGGTTTTCCGCGCGCATGAATTGTGAGGGCAGATATGGAATATTCGGAAGACGAAATGAAAGATTTCTATTACACGGCAGTGAGGATGAATACAAAGGTCGATTACGGCGTGATCCGCGATCTTTTCGGAAACGCGATAATTGGCTCGCACAGGGATCTTTACGATCTCTCGTGCCGCCCGGTAAATGATATAAGGGACTTAGGATTAAATGACCACAGCGTTAAGAAGCTGACAGATTGGATCTGTTCCGGAGCAAAGGTGGAAAGAGCCTGCGAGGAATACATGAGGATCGCTTCGGAAAATAACATTTCAGTGGTCTCTTGTGACAGCGGCCTGTATCCCGTGAACTTTAAGATGCAGTCGGGAATGCCCAGAGTTTTCTACTGCAGAGGCAGGTCAGAACTTTTGAAGCATTGTTCACGGTATGGCGCGGTATCCATAGTCGGATCTAGAAATGCCAGCAGCTACGCGCTGTATGCGACAGAAAACTTCAGTAGGGAATTGTCTTCAAAGGGGATAACAGTAGTATCGGGAATGGCGCTCGGTGTAGACAAGAAGGCTCATGAGACCGCTCTGAAAGAGAAAGGCGGCACGATAGCGATCCTTGCCGGAGGGCCGGACAACATTTATCCTGCCGAGAACCGTGACCTGTACAAGTCGATAGTTGAAAACGGCCTGATAATCTCAGAGATGCCTCCCGGCCAGCAGCCTCTGAGGCAGTATTTCCCGTCAAGGAACAGGCTGATAGCGGGATTGTCCGACTGTACGCTCGTTATGGAGGCAGGAGCGGTGTCAGGTACGCTTCACACGGCTTCTTATGCTGCTTCACAGGGAAAGGAGGTCTTTGTCCTTCCCAACAGCATCTATTACGAGAATGCACAAGGCGGATTAAAGCTTTTAGAAGACGGCTGTTCTGTCCTGCTGGACGCTGACAGTGTCATTGATACCGTTTCGCAGGCGATAATCAGGAGAAAGATGGAAACGCCTTACGACGAAGAAGATGAGGACCAGACCTTTGTAAAAGATGACAAACATCTGAAAAAGGAAAAGATTGGCTTGATCAGGACAAAAGCCGATCAGACGCCTGACGAGGTCACCGAAGACGAATGGAAGTTGCTGATAGAAGACTTATTGTCCGTCAAACCACTTGATATAGACAATATGTGCAGCAGATTGGGGCTCCCTTTTTACCGGCTCAGCAATCTTTTGATCGGGCTTCAGATGTCAGGAAGGGTTGTCCTCGAAAACGGAAAATATGCGTTGACATTTTAATGCGTTTGTATAATGATGATTAATATTTATATATTATAAAGGAACGTACAAATGGGCAGAAAATTAGTGATCGTCGAGTCTCCAGCTAAGTCGAAGACTATCAGCAGATACTTAGGCAGTGATTATCAGATTGCAGCATCTTTAGGACACATCAGAGATCTTCCGTCAAACAACTTGGGCGTTGACGTCAAGAACGGCTTCAAGCCTCTTTATATCACCATGAAGGGAAAGGAGAAGGTTGTCAGAGATCTCAAGGAATTGTCAGCCGGATGCGACGAGATATATCTCGCAACCGACCCTGACCGCGAGGGAGAAGCAATTGCATGGCATCTTGCCAAGGTTCTTAAGATAGATCCCGACTCGAAGTGCAGGATCACTTTCAACGAGATCACCAAGTCAGCGGTTCAGGATGCGATCAAGAACCCCAGGGCCATAGATATGAATCTGGCTAACGCCCAGCAGGCAAGGCGCGTTCTCGACAGACTCGTGGGATATGAATTAAGTCCTCTTCTTTGGCAAAAGGTAAGGAAAGGCCTCTCTGCAGGAAGAGTTCAGTCCGTAGCTACCAAGATAGTAATGGACCGTGACGCCGAGATCGACAGCTTTATTCCTGAGGAATACTGGCTCATAAAGGCTCTGGCCACACCCGGAAAGCAGTCCGACAAGTTCCTTCTCGGTTATTACGGATACATGGACGGCGGCAAGGCCGTTAAGGATGATCTTAAGAACGAAGAAGATGCAAAGCGTGTATTGAGTGATGTCGGAAGCGGTCCTTTGACTGTCGATTCCGTCAAGAAGGGCAAGAAGGAGAGGAATCCTTATCCGCCTTTTACAACGTCCACTCTCCAGCAGGAAGCTTCAAAGAGGCTCGGATTCTCTTCCAAGAAGACTATGTCTATCGCCCAGCAGCTCTACGAGGGCGTTGAGATCTCCGGTGCCGGCCAGACGGCTCTCGTTTCCTATATCAGAACAGACTCCGTAAGGATCTCGGAAGAGGCCGTGGCAGCCTGCAAGGAGCTCATCAAGAAGAGATTCGGCGATGAATACTGCTCACGTTATAAGCGCGAATACAAGAACAAGAATTCCGCGCAGGATGCGCATGAAGCCATCAGGCCTACGCATTTCGACATGGATCCTGAGACCATCAGATCTTCGCTTACGAATGATCAGTACAAGCTTTACTCTCTTATCTGGGACAGGTTCCTTGCTACACAGATGGCATCCGCAAAGCTTGATACGGTTAACGTTCAGGCATCCTGCAACGGCAGGATTTTCAGGGCAGCGGGCGAGACCGTTATCTTTAAGGGATATCTCATTCTTTATGCTGATATCGCGGAAGATACCAAGAAGGACGATGAAGGCGATACAAAGGCGAAGATACCTCCGCTTGAAGACGGAATGAAGCTTGAAGTTCTGGACTTCAACGCATCTCAGAAGTTTACGACACCTCCGCCTCATTACACTGAAGCCACCCTGATCAAGGCAATGGAAGATAACGGTATCGGAAGACCGTCTACTTACGCGCCTACGATCACGACCATATTAGACAGAAACTATATCGAGAAGAACGGCAGGATGCTCCTTATCACTGATCTCGGCAAGATCGTCACAAACCTTTTGAGCGACAATTTCTCTGAGATCGTAGACGTATCATTTACCGCAGGAATGGAAGACCGTCTTGATAAAGTCGAGGAAGGTAACGAACAGTGGGACAAGGTCCTGGCTGATTTCTATCCCGAGTTCAATTCCCAGGTCAAGGCTGCGAAAGATTCTGTTGAGAAGATCACTTTCGAGCCCGAGAAGACCGGCGAGACATGTCCTCTGTGCGGAGGCGAGCTCCTTTTCAAGGAAGGAAGATACGGCAAGTTTATCGCCTGCGAGAACTTCCCTGAATGCAAATATACGAAGAATATCGAAGTGCAGGCAAAGGGCAAGTGCCCTGTATGCGGTTCGGGACTCCTGTCTCACAGATCGAAGAAGTATAAGGGAAAAGTCTTCTATACATGTGACAAGAAGGGCAGCGACCCCAATTGCAGCTTCATATCATGGGATCTTCCTCTTGAAGGCAAGGTCTGCCAGGAATGCGGTTCATATATGGTCCTGAAGCACTACGGCAAAAAAGCATATCCCAAGTGCGCAAATAAGGACTGCCCTACAAATGCAAGAAGGGGAAAGAGCGGCAGAGGATCGGGCAATGACGGCAGCGTTGAATAATGCACCGTCAGTTACGGTCATAGGAGCCGGACTGGCCGGCTGTGAGGCGGCAAACATCCTTTCATCCATGGGGATCAAGGTCAGGCTTTGCGAGATGAAGCCTGTAAAGATGACGCCAGCGCATCACAGCGAAGGTTTTGCGGAACTGGTATGCAGCAATTCCTTGCGCGCTGCAGCAGTTGAGAACGCCATCGGACTGCTCAAGGAAGAGTTAAGGCGTCTCGGTTCTCTGATAATGGAAGCTGCGGACAGGGCAGAGGTCCCGGCCGGCGGTGCTTTAGCTGTTGACAGGAACGAGTTCTCGTCATACATAACAGCAAAGATCAGGAATAACCCTAATGTTGAGATAATCGAAGGCGAGATTGTAAAGGTACCTGAAGATGAGATCGTGATCGTTGCAACGGGACCGCTTACTTCAGGTGCTTTATATGACGACATCATCAGGCTGACCGGAGACGGCGGAATGCATTTCTTCGATGCGGCTGCGCCTATCGTCTCTTTTGATTCGATCGACATGACCAAAGCTTTCAGGGCTTCAAGATACGGCAAGGGCGGAGACGATTACATCAACTGCCCGATGACCAAGGAAGAATACATAGCTTTCAGAAATGAATTGGTCCTGGCCGAGAGGGCAGAGGTTAAGGATTTTGACAAAGAGATAGTCTTTGAAGGCTGCATGCCCATCGAGACCATGGCTTCAAGAGGCGAAGATACGATGAGATTCGGTCCTTTGAAGCCTGTCGGCCTTATCGATCCGAAGACCGGTAAGGAACCCTATGCATGTCTTCAGCTGCGTCAGGATGACAGACAGAGCACCATGTATAACCTTGTCGGATTCCAGACAAGACTTAAGTGGCCTGAGCAGAAGCGCGTTTTCGGCATGATACCGGGCCTCGGCAATGCCGAATACATGAGATACGGGGTAATGCACAGGAATTCCTATCTGAACTCGCCCAAATGCCTTACGAAGCATTATTCGTTAAGGGAATATCCGAAAGTCTTTTTCGCAGGCCAGATCACGGGCGTTGAAGGATATATCGAATCAACGGCTTCAGGATATCTTGCAGGATACTATGCGGGCCTCATGGCACTTGGTATCGATAATTGTTTTGAGCCTTCTGCCGACACTTGTATCGGTTCGATGGCACTTTACGTTTCAGACCCGTCCGTAAAGCACTTTACGCCAATGAATGCCAATCACGGGATAATGTCACCGATAGCGGGAAGGTTCAAGGGCAAGACCGGCAAAAAGGACAGGAACCGTGCTATCGCGGACAGGGCTCTTGATGAGATAATGCAAATGAAAGAGTTTATCGATCCTTTGCGCAAAAACAGTTAAGTTACGAGAAGAACACCGAAAGGAGCCGGAGAATGCCTGATTTTACGCTTCTGCCTGATCAGACGGTGCTGCTTATCCAGATAGCGGCAGCTCTTTTCGTTACGGCATTCCTGTCGTTCATTTATGTAGCCCTTACTACCGTCTTAAGTCTCAATAAGCTTAAGAAAATGGCCGGAAAGGATACTGATAATCTTCTGGTATGTGACGTCGCTTATTTTCATTGCAGAGGCAAAAGAGAGAATCAGGAGGACTCCGTTTATATCTCGCCTCTTGAGGATTCTTATTCCAACGGCGTCGTGGCAGCCTGTTCGGACGGAATGGGAGGCCTTTTGTATGGTGAGGATGTCTCGAGATACGTTGTCGAAAGACTAGACCAGGTCTACCCGATGAAATTCGATGATCAGGAAGGCATTTCAGCCGAGATAAAGAAGATCTCGGATGAGGTGTATGAGCAGTATCATCTTGGAGCGGGAGCAACGCTGGTAATGACGCATATCCTTAATAACAAGATGAATTTCTACAGCGTGGGAGACAGTAACATAATCCTTTTGCGAAAGGGAAGGGTGACGCTTCTTAACCATAAGCAGAATTACATATCCCTGCTCATAAGAAAGCTTGCGGAAGGCGGGACGGAAACCTCTGAAGCTTATCGTAACACGAGGGCCAAAGCTCTGATCGATTTTGTAGGAAACATAGAGACTAATGTCATTCATACATCCAGACCAATACAACTTTATGAAGACGATATAATCATCATCAGTACCGACGGCGTTACAGATGCCCTTTCATTCAATAAGATCAAGGGTATGCTGACGCCTGAATATAACGCAAAACAGCTTGCCAGATTGATGAAGATAGGCGTGAAAAACAAGAAACTGCCCAAACAGGACAATTATTCCGCCGTTATAATCAAGATGGACAGGAGCCTCATATGATCGAGTACTTTACCTTCAAACACAGCGGAGAAAAAGAATCTTATAAGGACGAGATATATCTGACTGTTGTCCCGTCCGTGACCGTTGCCATCTTTTACGGCAGCGTGCTTCCCGCAACTTCAAAAGTTTCGCCTGAAATGTTCTCGGGTCTTTTGGCTGAAGTCAGCCCCGATCCGGATTTCAACAGGATGTGTCAGGTGTTGGACGGCAAACTTCCTGGAAATGCGGAGTACCTTGTACTGAGGATCGAAGGAAGCAGGATAGCATGTTTCAGAAGAGGCGGAGTTGCTGCGAAGATAGTGCTGGGCGGAGATCTCAAGATGCTTCCCAACGGTATCTTCGGCCTGAATGAAGGAGACCGTATCCTGGTCGCCACGGATAATTTTTATTCGCATCTCAGTGATGAGGGCATTCTGGCAGACGCGCTCGTGACTGATTCGTGCTCAGACTGGATGAACCTTCTGGTAAGAAGGATCTCCGATGTCAATCAGCTTAAATGCGGAAATCTTTCAGCCGTTACGCTTCTTGTGAGATAGTCTTGTAGTATTCGTCCCTGAAATCGCCCAAACGGTCGTTCATTATGGCTTCCCTGACGCGTTCCATCAGCCTGAGAAGATAGTGGATGTTATGGAAAGTGCAAAGCCTCAGACCGAACATCTCGTTTGCCTTGATCAGGTGTCTTACATATGCCGCGGAATAATTCCTGCATGCATAACAATCGCAGCCGGGATCCATGGGACCGAAGTCTCTGGCATATTTCTTGTCTCTTATTATCTTTCTTCCGTGATCCGTGAGGATTGTGCCGTGTCGGCCCATCCTTGTGGGAAGGACGCAGTCGAACATATCCACTCCGCGGCAGGAACCTTCGATGAGATAATCGGGCGTTCCGACGCCCATGAGGTATCTGGGTTTGTCTTCGGGCATGAGAGGCACGGTGCAGTCGATCATCTTAAGGAAAAGCTCTTTGGGTTCGCCGACTGAAATCCCGCCGATTGCGTAACCTGCGAGATTGCGGGAGGTAATCTGCTCGGCACTGATCTTTCTTAAGTCTTCGTACATGGAACCCTGGATGATGCCGAACAAAGCCTGCTCGTCAGGTCTCTTATGAGCTTCAATACAACGGTCAAGCCATCTTGTGGTGCGCTCCAAAGATCTTTTCGCATAATCTTTGGGAGAAGGGTAGGGGCAGCATTCATCGAATGCCATGATGATGTCTGAACCGAGGTCGTTCTGTACCTGCATGGATATCTCGGGCGTGAGGAAAAGCTTTCTTCCGTCTATGTGGGAAGAGAATTTTACGCCTTCTTCAACAATGTCCTTCGGCTTTGCGAGGGAGAAAACCTGGAATCCGCCGCTGTCGGTAAGAACTGCGCCGTTCCAGTTCATGAACTTGTGAAGACCGCCTGCTTCAGCTACGATGTCGCTTCCGGGCCTGAGCCAGAGATGATAGGTGTTTGAAAGTATGATGCCGGCACCCATTCCGGATACTTCTTCAGGCGACATTCCCTTGACGGAAGCCTGTGTTCCGACGGGCATGAAGGCAGGTGTCATGAACGTGCCGTGAGGGGTATGTACCTTGCCGACTCTCGCACCTGTCTGTTTGCAGGTGTGGATGTGCTCGTACCAAACAGGGAATTCAGGCATTTCTATCCTCCAAATCTGTTATGAACATGGCATCTCCGAATGAGAAGAATCTGTATTCGCTTTCAACGGCATGCTTGTAAGCCTCGAGGACGTGATCTCTGCCGGCAAGCGCTGAAACGAGCATTATCAGGGTCGACTCGGGCAGATGGAAATTCGTTATGAGCGAGTTGACGCATTTGAATTCGTAGCCGGGATATATGAAGATGTTCGTATAGCCGGACTGCGGCATCATGTCGGGATCCTTTGAAGCGACTGCTTCCAAAGTCCTTGTGGATGTGGTTCCGACGGATATGATGCGTCTGCCTTCGGCTCTGGCTTTTCTGATGATATCCGATGCTTCCTTGGGGAAGTCATACCATTCCGAATGCATCTCGTGATCTTGGATGTCTTCAGCCTTGACCGGTCTGAACGTTCCGAGGCCGACATGAAGAGTGAGTTCTGCGATCTCAACGCCCATATCTTTGATCTTTGCGAGAAGTTCTTTTGTGAAATGAAGCCCTGCGGTAGGCGCTGCGGCGGATCCGGGATCTTTCGAATAAACAGTCTGATAACGTTCCGGATCGTCAAGCTTCTCGTGGATATAGGGCGGAAGAGGGACCTGTCCTGCCTTGTCGAGGACTTCTTCCCATATTCCGTTGAATTCAAATCTTATGATGCGGTTGCCGTTTTCAAGCACTTTCTCACATTCAGCCTCAAGGACGTTATCGATAAAAGTGAATCTTTTGCCTTCGTGAACTTTTTTGCCGGGCCTTGCAAGTGTCTCCCAGTGGGTATCGTCGATCCTCTTGAGAAGGAGGAGTTCAACGGGGCTCTTGGTGTCGCTCCTGACGCCAAGGAGGCGGGCAGGGATGACTCTGGTGTTGTTTATGACAAGGACATCACCTTTTGAAAGGAAATCGGGAAGATCAAAGAAATGCCTGTCAAGCGTTCTGCCGGTCTTCTTGTCTAAGACCAGCATCCTTGACGCAGTACGGTCCTTGATAGGAGTCTGCGCTATGAGACGCTCAGGGAGGTCATAGTAGAAATCGTGGGTCTTCATGTGATCAAAGCCTTTGCAAATAGTGATAAATACCGCAAGATTTTATCACAAGGGAAATTGTTATGCCATTAAAAGAAAATAAGCAAAATGCGCTTTATTTGTTTATGCTTCTCAGATTGTTGATCTTGGTAAGCTGGTCGCGTTTCTTTACGAGAGGGATCGTGATCTCAAAGCAGGCGCCGCCGTCAGGTTTGTTGTAAGCGTTTATGTCTCCGCCGTGCTCGTTGGCAATGGCCTTGGCGAGCGCCAGACCGATGCCGTGCTTTCCGTCCTTGCCCTTTGAGAAACGCTCGAAAAGGTGTGACAAGACTTCGGGTGAGATGCCCGGACCGTCGTCGGAAATGGAGAAAGTGACTCTCTTGCGGAAGCCGTCCGGCCTGCAGTCGAAATAAACGGCTTTTCTGCAGTATCTGAGGCAGTTGGAGAATATGTTCTCGAGACATCTGATCATGTCGTTCTCGTTGGCGTAGATGTAAAGGCTGTTGATGTTGATCCTGTTGATGATCGCTTTGTCTTCATGGATAAAGTTGCCGCGGACCCTGTCAATGACGGTCTCACAGAGCACTTTAACATTGATGTTCTGCTTTTTGACCTCATAGTTGCCGCTCTTGCTCATGTCCATCTTTGAGATGGAGAGGAGGTTTTCGACGAGTCCCGAAAGCCTTTCTGTCTCGGCGATGATGACATCGATCGCGTTGTCTTTGGACGATTCATCAGAGAATACTCCGAATTTCAATCCCTCGGCATATCCCTGAATGGACATCAGAGGCGTTCTTAATTCGTGTGAGGCATTCTGGAAGAACGTCTTCTGTTCGACGTCGGCTTCTTCAAGTTTATGTGCCATGCGGTTCATCGTATCACCGAGCTCGGAAAGTTCTTTGCTTCGGATGTTGCCTTTTATCGGATCGAAATCTCCTTTCGCAACGCGTCCCGCAAATCTGGAAAGACGACGGATGGAAGAGATCAGAGGATATGAAAGGATAAAGCTTAGGACGCCCGCGATTATGATCGCCAGGAGGGCTGCCTGCACGAGAGCAAGCGTGATCTGCGCCATGAAGGAATAGTAAGATCCTGAATTGACATAGACCAGAAGGTAGTAGCCTTCAAGTTCCATGACTTCGTTTTCAGGGGAATTGTATGTGAATCCTACCGATCTGTAGTAGATGATATTGTTGTTGATAACCGTTTTCTGAGTGTCCCTTTTGCTGTAACCCTGCTCTGCTACGACATGGGTTACGACATTTGAGGCGCTCTTGGCATAGTTGGTGTTGTATTCGGCGGAAGGCCACATCAGAGTTGTCTTCTGCGTCTTGGCATCGTACGTGTAAAGCGCGATGCTGGCCTGGTTCGAAAGGTCGGCCGTGCGGATGGACTTCAGGAGAAAGTCCTGAATGACTTCTTCGTTTCTCTCGCTGTATTTGTCGATCTCGGTTCGGAAAGCCATGGTGAAGTTCTGGGTGGAACTTACGGCCGTCTCTATTCTTGCCTTACATTCCTGTGCGATGTAGTTCTTTACGATCGATTGAACGTAGAAGTTGATGATGAAGATGACGAGGAGGATGGCAACGATCTGAAGGGCATAGAAGTGCAGAGCAATAGGGACCCGGATGGCGGATTTGCTGCGGATCTGTCTTTTCCTTTTCTCGTTACTGCTGGTCTCTGTCATTAGTCTTCTGAATCGTCACCGTCAGATGAATCATCGTCCGATCTCATTACGAGACGGAAACCGTATCCCCATATAGTCGAGATCTTTGCTCCGGAATGAGAGATCTTCTTGCGCAGTCTCTTTACGGTGTCGTCTGCAACACGGGTCTCGACCTGTGTCTCGTAGCCCCAGATCTTATCGAGTAGTTCGGTTCTGGATATAGCCCTGTCCCTGTTCGAGATAAGGTAAGTAAGGAGCGCATATTCGTTTGGAGTAAGAGGGAAAGGCTCGCCTGAAAGGGTAGCTTCCTTTGTCTTCCTGTTGATGACTATGTCGGCAAAGGAGATAAGGCCGTCATCGGTTTCCTTGACGGACGCCTTGCCGGTTATCTCTTCCTGTCTCTTGAGGACGGATTTGACTTTTGAAACGAGTTTTACGGGGGAGAAGGGCTTGGTGAAGTAGTCGTCGCTGCCCAGATCAAGTCCCTGTATATAGTCTGCGTCACTGTCTTTTGCCGTGAGCATGATGATCGGAACGTTAGATGTCTTCCTGATCTGCTTGAGAATATAGAAACCGTCGTGGCCGGGCATCATGACATCAAGTATCACGAGATCGCAGGGTGAATCGGAGTATGCTTCGAAAAGCGCGTCGCCCGTAGGGAATCCGATGCATCTGAAGCTTTCCCTCTCGAGGAATGATTTCAGCAGGTTCCTGATATTATCGTCGTCGTCGGCAATGTAGATTAGTTTGTCCATTGAAATTACGTTTCTCCCAATATTAGTTGGAGATATTTTAACCCAAAGACACTCTTTTAATATATAAAATTGGTGCAAATATGCGGAAATGAATCAACGATGAGTTATTTTGTATTTATTTGTGATTAAATAGTGTCATCAAGCGGCGAAAAGGAGAATACCATGCCTACTATTCTTGTTACCGGCGGAAACGGCTATATCGGATCCCACACTGTAATCTCACTCTGCAACAGCGGTTATGACGTCGTCATTGCAGACAACCTCTCCAACAGCAAGATGGAAGTCCAAAACAGACTGAAGCAGATCACCGGCAAGGATTTCAAGTTCTATAACGTTGACTGCTGCAATGAAACTGCGTTGGATAAGGTCTTTGATGAGAATGAGATCGAAAGCGTTATCCATTTTGCGGGCCTCAAAGCGGTAGGCGAGTCCGTTAAGATCCCTCTCGAATACTATTCCAACAACATCGGCAGCATGATCAGCGTGCTCAAGTCGATGAAAAAGCACGGCGTAAAGAATCTGGTATTCAGTTCTTCGGCTACTGTTTACGGAATGAGCGAGGACGTACCTTTTACGGAGGAGAGTCCTTTGGGAACATGCACCAACCCTTACGGCTGGACAAAGTGGATGATCGAGCAGATCCTTCGTGATTACGCTGTTGCCAATCCCGATATGAGGATATGTCTTCTCAGATACTTCAATCCGGTCGGAGCCCATGAGAGCGGCCTTATCGGCGAGGACCCCAGAGGAATTCCCAACAACCTTTTCCCTTATATATCCAAGGTCGCAGGCGGCACTCTCGAGTGCCTTACCGTTTTCGGCGACGATTACGATACTCCCGACGGAACGTGTCTCCGCGACTATATACACGTTTGCGACCTCGCGGACGGTCATGTTAAGGCTATAGAGTATCTCGGCAAGACTTCTGATCCTGTGAGCGTTTTCAATCTCGGTACGGGCAAGGGCACTTCCGTCAAGGAGGCTGTCGCTGCTTTCGAGAAGGCTTGCGGTCATCCGATCAATCATGTTTTCGGACCGAGAAGACCCGGTGATATCGCAGTCTGCTATGCTTCAACGGAGAAAGCCGAGAAGGTTCTGGGCTTTACCGCAAAGTACGGGATCGACGATATGTGCGCGTCCTGCTGGAAATGGCAGACGATGAATCCTGAAGGGCTGAAAGACTGAATTTCTGATTTTTGACTTTTTTTGATATTCGTATTGACATCTCACTTTTTGAGAATTATATTTAGTTGTGGTTTAGCACTCGGGGTTTATGAGTGCTAAACCACAAATCATTGTATTGGAGGTCTTTAATATGACAATTAAACCCCTGGCTGATAAGGTGGTAGTTAAGAAGCTTCAGGCTGAAGAGACTACGAAGAGCGGCATCATTCTTTCTTCCGGCGCACAGCAGAAGCCTCAGATCGCTGAGATCATTGCAGTGGGACCCGGCGGAGTAGTTGACGGCAACGAGATCAAGATGGAAGTCCAAGTCGGACAGAAAGTCATCATCCGTGATTATGCCGGAACTAACGTAAAGCTTGACGGTGAGGAATACATTATCGTCCGTCAGGATGACATCGCTGCAATTGTTGAAGACTGATTAATTCATAGGAGGCATTAATATGGCTAAAGATATCAAGTATGCTGAGGACGCCAGAAAGTCACTTGAGGCAGGCGTCAACAAGGTTGCAAATACCGTTAAGGTAACATTGGGACCTAAAGGCAGAAACGTAGTTCTCGATAAGAAGTACGGCGCTCCGCTCATCACAAACGACGGCGTTACGATCGCAAAGGAGATCGAGCTCGAGGACCGTTATGAGAATGCTGGCGCTCAGCTTGTCAAGGAAGTCGCTTCCAAGACAAACGACGTTGCAGGTGACGGTAC
>CAMZBB010000008.1 GCA_947304405.1 uncultured Clostridia bacterium | reverse complement strand
CTTTAAGATGTTCCTAATACCGACAAAAATCAGCATATCTTCGTTTTTGTCGGTATCTCAGTCATATCGTATTATTCGGTGTTGTAAGCCGAAACGCACTTACGAGGCAGCCACTTGTTTTACTTTCCAATTAGTTCTTCAGTTATTTCCGGTGTAGTATGACGTGGGATTGGAAAGAATCTGGCATTCCGCAATTCCGTAAAGAGTTGACTTATCCTCCGAGAACATGGCGAGGATATAAATGCCCGGCTTAAACGACTGGCTCGTCTTAAGGCCCAGGGCGAAGAACGTGCCCTGACTGTTAACGATGGGATTTGCGACACCGCTGACAGAAGGAGTATCGGTCTTGACCTTGATCTTCAGTGCATCCGCAAAGCTTGAGGCATAGAAGAATGCAAAGTACAGGTTCTCGGTGTTGGAAGGATCTATCTTCATCTGGAACGAGATCCTCGTAGCGTCGGAACCGTAAGATGTGGCATTTACGCGCTTATTGTCGACCGGCACCCACTCAGCCTGCAAAACCTTTTTCGAGAAATCATTGTCATAGAAAAGGTATCCCTTTGAAGATGTTCCTGTCGTAGTCGTTTCCTTTATCGTTACCTTCGCCGTAACCGAAGAAGTATAAAGAACTGTTCCGTTATCGGCAGCGAGCGTGAACTTATAAGATCCAGCGGCAATGTAATTGGAACTCATCTCGGCATTTGCATCCTGCGTCGGGCCATAATCAAGCTGATACTTGGTCTTTGCTCCGAGCTCGACAGGTTCGCTCTTCCAAACGTCTTTGCCGTTCTTGGAAACGGTGTAAGTCATCTTGACGCCCTTTCCCTTCAGCTTGGTGACATCCGACCTTAATTCAACGATAAGAGAGAGCTTTCTTGTGTTGTTATATACGCCGTCAGCAGCTCCTGACCATTTACATGCGGCTGAATTCACGAGTTTGGTGAGGTCTACCGCAAGAACGCCGATATCGGCATTCATGAAATCAAATATGTCGAGGAAACTGGAACCCATGAGGTTATCAAGGAGCCACTGTCCGTCTTCTTTTACAAATCTTGCGTTATAAGTGACAGTAACCGTATCATCGCTCTTCTTTACGGCAGAGACCAGTGCGTCAATGTCGTCGTAATCATTCCTAAGGAGCGACTTATAATCCGCGAGCTTGAATTCGATATCTACGGAAGCCTCGTTTCCCTTTGCGGAAAAGGTGTCCTCAAGGATCTTATAACTGATGGTGTTGCGGACTGCCGTGCAGAACTTCATGGTATTCTCGTCAAGATATTCACCGTTAAGGCCTTTGCGGAGGTCATCAGCTTTTTCACCGTTCTTGTTAAGAGTGGACAGTTCAATAAGCCTGTCGGCATCAAATTTCTCGATATTCTCGGCCACTTCTCTTGCTGCCGCTATAACATCCTTTTTGCTGAAAGAACTGCAGCTGCACAGAGAGAAAAGCATTGAACAGACAAGAAGCAGAGCCGCTGTCTTTATTGAAAATATCTTTGTCCTCATAATCTTCCCTCCTGTCAAGTTGTGATTGTAGTATCCTCGGGAATAAAAAGCAATAAACGAATAATAATCAATAATCCATAACATTTGTATTTTACGCGAAAAAGAATATATAATAAATGAAAATTAAAAAGGGAATTATCTTCTTATGAACGGACAACCCAACATACTGATCTGTGATGACGACCCCGTCGTTCACGAGTCATTAGCTCTATATCTGGACAACGATAACTTTACTCATACTGATGCATACGATGGCAAAGAAGCTCTTGATATGGCTCAGACCGGTTCTGCCGATCTGATCCTTCTCGATGTCATGATGCCTGAAATGAGTGGATTGGATGTTTGCCGTGAAGTACGCAAGACCCTTTCCACTCCCATCATCATCCTTACCGCAAAGGGTGAGGAGATCGATAAGATCCTGGGCCTTGAGCTCGGAGCAGATGACTATATCGTCAAGCCTTTCTCACCCCGCGAAGTAATCGCGAGGATCAAAGCGGTCCTCAGGAGATTCGGAGATACACAGCAGTCCTCATCTGTCCTTAAGTTCCCCGGTCTTGAGATCAACCTCGGCAATTATTCCGTTAAAGTCAAAGGCGAGGCCGTACCCTTCACACCGAAGGAAGTCGAGATCCTTTATCTGCTTGCTTCCCATCCGGGACAGGTCTATGAGAGAGAACAGATCCTTGAATCCGTCTGGGGATTCGATTACAGCGGTGATTACCGTACAGTCGACACCCACATTAAGAGGATCAGGCAGAAGATCGCTTTTGAAGGTGCCTCCTGGAGCATTCAGACGATCTACGGCGTAGGCTATAAGTTCGAGGCAGACTGATGTTTCAGAGCACGCTGCTCAGAAGGACGATGTCTCTTGTTATCTTATCGCTCGTCGCGTCTGCGATCCTTGCGATAGTTGCATTCATCGTAGCCGGACGTACCGCGACCATCGAGATTGAGACCAGCAATGCCGTCAGCCAGGATAATATCTATCAGCAGATCTTCAAAGAAGACCCGAATCTGCTCGATAACGAAGATTCCCGTAATTTTTTCTTCAATACATCATTTGCTTCGGGACATGATTATTTTCTGATCGGGCCTGACGGAAAGCTCATCCAGTCCACGCCGACAGCTAAGATGAATATTTCCGTCAAGGATATCAACAACGTCAACAACACCCTTGATTTCAGGGAATTTAAGGCCACCGGAACCGGTCTTTCCACAAGAACGTTCAACACGTCCGATCCGATGAAGCTTATCATAGCGATAAGCCAGCCCGTCAACTACAACGGACAGAAGTGCACGCTCTTGTCCCTTTCTTACCTGAACGCATACAACAATCTGATCATCCAGTACATCAACATCCTCGTACTCTCCACGCTTATGGCCGCGGGCGTAATGCTGATACCAGCCTATGCCCTGGTCGTCAGGATGGTCCTCCCTATCCAGGAGATCAACGAGATAGCAATGGAATACGCGAGCGGCAACTTCAGCGTAAGGGCCGACGAGAGCCACAAAGGCGAGATCGGAGAACTCGGTGCCTCGTTCAACTACCTTGCCGACCAGCTCTCCAAATCCATCAGTGATCTTACAAACGAGAAGAATCGCCTCCAGGAGATCTTCGACGTTATTTCTGACGGTATCGTCGTGGTCGATTCTGAAACAAACGCGATCACTACGAACGAAGCCATAAAGACGCTATTCAACAGAGCAGACAAGAACAACATGTTCACCGAGCACCTGCAGCTCATTCCTTTCGAAGAAGTCTGGAAAGACTTTGAAGACTGTATTGCAACCGGTGAGACAAAGACCAGGATGATCGAAGACAGGAGCTACGCTTACCAGTCAACGATCATTCCGAAATACGATTCAGAAGACAAGTCCAGGATCATCGGAGCAACGGGATTCTTCCGTGATATCTACGAAGCGCAGAAAAACGAGCATTTCAGACAGGACTACGTCGCCAACATCTCACACGAGCTCCGTACTCCTCTGCAGACACTGCGTGGTCTAATCGAGCCTCTGGCAGACGGCATGGTCAAGAAAGAGGAAGACCGTCAGCGTTACTACGGCATCATCCTTAACGAGACGATGCGTCTTTCGAGACTGATCGACGACATGCTTGAGCTTTCAAAGCTCCAATCCCGCACTCTTGCGTTCAAGACTTATCCTTTTGACGTCAACAAGCTTATCAACAGCATCGAGATCAGATTCAGACCTATAATGGCTGAATCGGGCATCAAGTTCTCCGTTCAGAACACATACGGTACGCTGCCTACAGTTACAGGCAACCCTGACCGTGTCGAGCAGATACTGGTCATCCTTTTGGACAATGCGAAAAAGTACACGCCCCGCGGCAAGTCGATAACGATAATCACGGACTATATCGAAAACGAGAAAAAGGTCTACATTTCAGTTGCCGACACCGGCCAGGGAATTCACGAGTATGATATCGACCATATTTTTGACAGATTCTTCAAGGCAGACCGTGCAAGAGGCAAGAAAGGTTCAGGCCTTGGCCTTTCGATCGCGAAGGAACTTCTTACATACATGGGCGAGACGATCAAGGTTACCAGCAAGTATGAAGAAGGTTCGACTTTCACATTTACTCTGACAAGGGCGGAGAGCATCGATGCCTGGGACTGACCCGGAAATCAACACGCCTGAAGGAATAAGGCTCAACAAATACATCGCCTCATCGGGCATATGCTCGAGGCGCGAAGCAGACCGTCTGATCGAATCCGGAAAAGTCAAAGTAAACGGCCTGACAGCCGATCTTGGCACGCGTGTAAAAGACGGCGACAGTGTTGAAGTCGATGGCAAAAAGATCACACCTGAAGATGACATGATCTACATTGCATTCAACAAGCCTCTCGGCATCACCTGCACCACTGACACCAGAGATCCTTCGAACATAATCGACTACATAAATTTCAAAGAACGCATCTTTCCTATTGGCCGCCTTGATAAGAATTCGTCAGGTCTGATCCTTCTGACCAACAACGGTGACATCGTAAACAAGCTCTTACGCTCCGAGAACGGTCACGAGAAAGAATATGTGGTCACATTAGACAGGCCTTATGACAAAGCCTTCATTAAGACAATGTCAACAGGCGTACCCGTACTCGGCCGCATGACGCTTCCGGCTGAGGTCTTCCCTGTCAACGCCAAGACGTTCAGGATCATCTTAAGACAGGGCATGAACCGCCAGATAAGGCGTATGTGCGAATACCTGGGTTACAAGGTTACAAAGCTCAAAAGAATACGGTTCATCAACATAGAATTAGGCGGCCTTGAACTTGGCAAATGGCGTTATCTGACCGCGGACGAGAAGAAAGAACTGCTAAAGGGAATCTCCTGAAAAACTATTAAAACGTAAATCGCACTATCAAATCAAAAAGGGTTCACCCGGAGGTGAACCCTTCATTAATTGAAAACAAAAGATCTATTACTCTTCTTCCTTCTTTTCTTCCGTCTCTTCTCCGGACGTTTCTTCAGAATCTTCTTCAGATTCTTCGGAAGAAGCAACTTTCTTTGCAGCCTTTTGCTCACTTCTGGCTTCTGCTATGATCGCGTCCATGTCAGCATCGCCGGAAGAACCCTTTTCATCGTCATTGTCCTTCTCATAATAGAACTTGACCTTGTCTTTGCTGTTCCTTGCGCCGTAAGCATCTGCAATAGCAACGCAGTCCGACTTGAGCTTCTCGAAATCTTCCTTCGACTCGAGATCTGCAATCGAAGTCTGATAGCATGCATCCTCAAAAACGTCATCAAGAATAAGATAAGCATTGCCGCCCTTGTTGAAGTTTTTGTCGATCATGGCTTCTGCCTGATCAGGAGCGCCGTCTCTTGCATCAAAGTTCTCGAACGGGATCAGGATCTTGCTGTAACGGTATCTGAGCACGACATTCTTATTGTTGTAATCAACAGCAACTCTGAACTTTGCAACTAAGAATGTCTGGCAGAAAACCAGGATAAAGCATATTGCAAGAATCACTCCGAGTCCGCCCAGAATGAGCATAAGCATGCCGTTAGCTGCATTCATAAAACCGAACACGGCAAGAGCTGCACTCAGCAGGAACATGATCAGCCCTACGACTCTGTTCCTTGTTATCTTTCCGGGATTTCCTGCATAGCAGTGAACTCCTTCCTTCGGCAGCTTCTCGATAAGCTCCTTATTCTCAAATACTTCCGTGTCCATGTTCCATCCTCCTTTATTTGCTGAGTATAGCGATTCGCTCTGTTATACCCTTATGCATTTCCTCATACTTGGCGAGCTTAGCTCTCTCCTGATCAACGACAGCTGCAGGTGCTCTGGAAACGAACGATTCGTTTGAAAGCTTGCCGCTGACACGTGCGATCTCTCCTTCAAGGCGCTCCTTCTCTTTACCGAGGCGCTCCAATTCCTTGCTGATATCGATAAGGTCTTCAAGCGGCAGATAGATCTCACCGCCCTTGAACATCGCAGCGACCGCAGTTGAAGGAATACCTTCCTTATCTTTCCTTGTCTCAAGTCCGCTTACGGAAGCAAGTCTTGCAAGGAATCCTTCGCCGTTAACAAACATGGCTGCAGTCTTGTCCGACGGAGTGACAACGATAATGTGAGCCTTTCTTGAAGGTGCAACATCCATGTCTTTTCTTACCGCACGGATACCGCGGATCGCATCCATAAGAGTCTCCATCATCTCTGCTTCATCAGGAGAAGCAGGGATCTTGTCCGCAACGGGCCAATCGGAGATCATGATCGATTCGAACTTGTCATCAAGAACGAGATTCGAATAAACTTCCTCTGTAATGAAAGGCATAAACGGATGCAGGAGCTGCATGGATACAGCGAGCACATAGTTGAGCAGATAACGTGCTTCAAGGCTCGTCGGGCAGTTCTCATCGAAAAGCCTGCTCTTGCAGATCTCGATATACCAGTCGCAGAAGTTGTCCCAGATGAAATCGACTATCTTGGAAAGAGCTACGCCAAAATCGTAATTATCGATGTTAGTCGTTGCCTCAGCTACCACATTGTGGAGCTTTGTGAGGATCCACTTATCCTCAAGCGTGTACTTCGCAGGATCAAGCCCTGAATAATCGATCTCGTCAGGCATGTTCATGATGACGAATCTCATTGCGTTCCAGATCTTGTTGGAAAGGTTTCTTCCCATTATGATCTTGTCTTCCTGGAATCTCTGGTCGTTGCCCGGAGCGTTACCTGTAACAAGAGCGAATCTGAGAGCATCAGCGCCGTTCTTCTCGATGATCTCGAGAGGATCGATACCGTTGCCTAAAGACTTACTCATCTTACGGCCCTGTGAATCTCTTACGAGGCCGTGGATAAGAACATCCTTGAAAGGAACCTCATCCATATGGGCCATGCCTGCAACCATCATCCTGGAGACCCAGAATGTGATGATGTCATAACCGGTAACGAGAGTATCCGTAGGATAGAAACGCTCAAGATCTTCGGTCTTCTCGGGCCATCCGAGAGTTGAGAACGGCCAGAGTGCAGACGAGAACCATGTATCAAGAGTATCGGGATCCTGGCGCATCGGCTTGCCGCACTTAGGGCAGACAGCGGAATCTTCCTTTGTAACTACGATCTCACCGCAGTCATCGCAATAGAATGCAGGGATCCTGTGGCCCCACCAGAGCTGTCTGGAGATGCACCAGTCACGGATATCCTCCATCCAGTTGAAGTAGTTCTTTGAGAATCTCTCAGGAACGAACTTCGTCCGGCCGTCCCTTACAGCCTCGATAGCGGGCTTTGCGAGAGTTTCCATCTTTACGAACCACTGAAGTGATACCCTCGGCTCGATTGTCGTACCGCAACGGTAGCATGTACCGACGTTATGGGTATAATCCTCGATCTTGATAAGGAATCCGTCCTCTTCGAGGTCTTTTACGATAGCTTCTCTGGCTTCGTATCTGTCCATGCCGGCATACTTCGGATAGTCCTCGGTGATCTTGGCATCCTCGGTGAGAACCGTGATGACTTCAAGTCCGTGTCTGGCACCAACCTCAAAGTCGTTGGGATCGTGACCTGGAGTGATCTTAACCGCGCCGGTACCGAATTCAACGTCAACATAATCATCAGCGACAACGGGGATCTTACGTCCTACGAGAGGCAGAACGAGCATCTTGCCGATGACGTCCTTGTAGCGCTCATCCTTGGGATTGACAGCAACCGCGGTATCGCCCAGGAGAGTCTCAGGTCTTGTTGTCGCGAGATTGATGTAGCCAGATCCGTCCTCGAAAGGATATCTGATGTGCCAGAAATGTCCGGGCTGCTCTTCATATTCAACCTCAGCATTTGAGATCGAAGTAAGGCAATGAGGGCACCAATTGATGATCCTCTCTCCTCTGTAGATGAGTCCCTGGTTATAGTACTTAACGAAAACTTCCTTAACGGCATCAGAGCATCCTTCATCCATTGTGAAGCGCTCTCTGGACCAGTCGCAGGAAGAACCCATCTTCTTGAGCTGCTCAACGATACGTCCGCCGTACTGAGCCTTCCAAGCCCATGCTCTCTCAAGAAATTTCTCTCTGCCGATATCTTCCTTGTAGATGCCTTCCTTACGCATCTGTTCAACGATCTTTGCTTCCGTGGCGATCGAAGCGTGATCCGTACCGGGAAGCCAAAGAGCGGAATAACCCGCCATTCTCTTATATCTCGTCAGGATGTCCTGAAGTGTATTGTCGAGGGCGTGACCCATGTGAAGCTGGCCGGTGATGTTCGGCGGGGGCATTACGATAGAGAATCTCTTCTTTGCTTTGTCCTCGGAAGGCTTGAAATAGCCTTTTTCCATCCATTTCTTGTAAAGCTTCGGCTCCTCCTCATTCGGATTGAAGGTCTTGCTTATTCCGTCAATTCTAGCCATCTGACTTATGTTCCTCTTTTCGAATTAATTACTTTTTGATCATGGAAAGCGCGCCGTAAAGGATCGAATCGTCGCCTAACGCCGCCTTCTTGAAAACAACCGTCTGCCTGATCGAAGGCATGCAGTATCTGTCGACTTCGGAAAGGATCTTCTGAAGGAAGATGTCACCGACAGCCTCTATGACGCCGCCGCCGTAAACAACGATCTCAGGGCTGAACGTATTAACAAGGTTGCCCGATGCGATCGCAAGATAATGGCAAGCGCGGTTTACAGCCTCGGTCGCGACAGGATCGCCGCTGTTCAGAGCTGATTTTAATGCCTTGGACTTGAAAACACCTTCAACTACAGCTTCAGCCATGGCGGACTTTCTGCCTCTTGCAACCTGCTGTCTGATATATGCACTCATGCCCTGCTTGCTCGAGAATGCCTCAAGACACCCTCTCTGTCCGCAGTTGCACAAAGGTCCCTCAGGATCGAGGATCATATGGCCGTATTCCGCTGCCTTAAACTGATTGCCCGTATAGAGCTCGCCGTTGAGGATAAGGCCTCCGCCCATTCCGGTGCCTACGAAAAGGCCGACGACATTGTTATATCCTTTGGCCGCGCCAAACTTGTATTCACCCAAAACGCCGACGTTAACGTCATTTCCGATATAGAACGGAACACCGAACGCATCTTCGATCGGCTTTCTGATGTTGTAGTTCTTCCAGGGAAGATTGGGCGAGAAAAGAACAACTCCGCTGTCCTGGTCGATTACGCCGGGAGCGCCTGCCGCGATGGCATGGATCTGGCTTTTCTTTATGCCGGAACCGTCAATAAGGTCCTTTGCAACATTGATGATGACCTCTTCAACGTTCTGGGAAGAATCTCCGCCTGCCTTGGTCTTCTTCTTGATCCTGTAAACGATCTCACGCTTGGAATTGAAGATAGCGCCAAGAACCTTAGTACCGCCGATGTCGAGACAAAGATTATATGATTCAGCCATTTTGATTCTCCCTTCCGATAAAGATTAATTGTTCCTTCAGCTTACGCCGAGAGCAGCTCCGCTGTTGTTGTCACCGGTGTTTTCAGGCTTCTCCGCAGTACCGTTCTTATATATGATGATCGGCTGCTTGCCTTCTGTGATGCATTCCTTTTTGATGATGCATTCTTTGATGTCATGCTCTGACGGAATGTCGAACATTACCTGTCTCATCGTCTCTTCGATGATCGCGCGAAGTCCTCTCGCTCCGGTATTCTGCTGAACGGACTTATCAGCGATAGCCCTGATCGCGTCATCCTCAAACTTGAGATCGACGTCATCCATCTTCATTATCTTCTGATACTGCTTGACGATGGCGTTCTTGGGTTCGGTAAGGACTCTGACGAGAGCATCAGAATCGAGCCTGTCCAAAGCGACGGTTACCGGGATACGGCCAATAAACTCAGGTATAAGTCCGAACTTCATAAGATCATCGGGCTTGACTTCGTGATAATAGATTCCGCTGTTCATCTCACGGCGTGACTGAACGTCAGCGCCAAAACCGTACTGTTTCTGTTCAACACGCTTTGCGATGATATCATCAAGGCCGTCAAAAGCGCCGCCGCAGATAAAAAGGATATTCGTCGTATCGATCTTGATGCACTCTTCGTTAGGATGCTTTCTTCCGCCCTTCGGGGGAACGTTCGCGACCGTGCTCTCAAGGATCTTGAGGAGTGCCTGCTGAACGCCTTCGCCGCTGACGTCACGGGTAATCGAAACGTTCTCGGACTTCTTTGTGATCTTATCGACCTCGTCGATATATACGATTCCGATCTGTGCGCGCTCGATATCGTAATCAGCTGCGATTATAAGCTTGAGCAGGATGTTCTCAACATCTTCACCGACGTAGCCCGCCTGTGTAAGGCTGGTGGCATCGGCTACCGCAAAAGGAACATTAAGGATCCTGGCCAGCGTCTGGGCAAGGAGCGTCTTTCCCGAACCGGTAGGTCCGAGCAGAAGGATATTGCTCTTCTGGATCTCGGTCTCATCGGAAGGCAGATCGGAGAACACCCTCTTATAGTGATTGTAAACGGCTACGGACAAAGCAACTTTTGCTTCATCCTGACCGATGACATACTGATCGAGCATGTCCTTGATCTGATGAGGCGTTACAAGCTTCTTAGGCTTGATAGTGCGCATCTTGCGCTTCTTGTTGACCTTCTCTTCTTCGGCAATGATACCGTATGCCGTCCTGATGCAGTCAATGCAGATATAGCAGTTGACGCCCGAAAAGAGTCTGGGAACCTCATATTCAGATTTGCCGCAGAATGAGCAGCTGAGGATCTCTCTTGAATCACCGCCACCGTATGTGTTTTTAGAATTAGCCATTTCGGACTCCCTCTCGTGTTTGGAAAGGCTGCGAAAAGACAGTCTTACCAATATATTTTATTACACTACAAGTCATTTTACCAAAGATAAATATTACTTATATTTCAAGTAGGTAAAAATACTGTCACAGACGTTCAGAATCAAGGATTATCGTGAACGGCCCGTCATTTGTCAGTGTAACCTTCATATCGGCACCGAATTCGCCCGAACCGACTTCTTTTACGAGTCCGGAACACTTATCCACGATATAGCGGTAAAGCTCTTCAGCCCTTTGAGGCTCGCAGGCGTCCGTAAAGCCCGGACGGTGTCCTTTTTTGCAGTCCGCATACAAAGTGAACTGCGATATCAGAAGCAGCCCTCCGCCGACCTGTGACAGATTGAGATTGGTCTTACCCTCACTGTCCTCGAAAATGCGAAGTCCGATCATCTTGGATATTAATTTGTCTGCAACCGCTTCGTCATCGCCTTTGCCGATACCGATAAGCACGCAAAAGCCCTTTCCGACAGAGCCTTTTGTCTGTCCGTCGATATCCACTCTCGCAGAAGTAACCCTTTGAATGACAAATCTCATGAATCAGACTCCCCTTCCGTCATTTTCTTCACATAATCCAGGTACTGCCTGACCTTGGCCTCATAACCGATATCCGTAGGCTCGTAGTAAGTGGTACCGAGCATCTTGTCGGTCATGTACTGCTGCTTTGTGATATGTCCCGGAAAATCGTGCGGGTACTTGTATCCCACGGAATAGCCGAGGTCTTCCATACCCTTTGCGGGAGCATTTCTCAAATGCATCGGCACGACGCCGGTATCAGTGCTGCCGGCATCCGCAAGCGCTTTGTCAATGGCAAGATACGAAGCATTGGACTTGGGCGAAGTCGCTACCGTAATGCAGGCCTGCGCAAGCGGGATCCTGGCTTCAGGCATGCCTACTGCTCTGGCGCAGTCATAGGCGGCAGTAGCGACCAAAAGAGCATTCGGGTTAGCCATGCCGACGTCCTCCGAAGCACAGATCATGATCCTTCTTGCAAGGAATTCAATGTCTTCACCGGCCTTCAGGGCCCTTGCAAGATAAAGGATGGCCGCATCAGGATCAGAGCCTCTCATAGACTTGATCATGGCGCTTATGTTGTCGTAGTGATATTCGCCGTCCTTATCGAAAATGACCGCCCTGTTCTGCATGCAGTCCTTCATCACCTCGTCGGTTATCACGATGGAACCGTCGGAAGATGGCGGCGTGGTGACTATGGCGAGTTCGAGTGCATTAAGCGCAGACCTCGCGTCACCACCCGATGTCTCTGCTATCTTGAAGAGGATCTTCTCATCAGCTTTTACGTCGATGTTGCCGAAACCACGTTCTTTATCTTCTATGGCATTTCTCAAGACCTTGGCGATATCCTTGGGCTCAAGCGGCTTTAACTGCAGGACCGTCGACCTGGAGACAAGAGCTTTATTGACCTCGAAAAAGGGATTCTCGGTAGTGGCGCCGATCAGAATGACAGTCCCGTCCTCAACAAACGGCAAAAGTGCATCCTGCTGGAGCTTGTTGAACCTGTGGATCTCATCGATGAAAAGTACGGTCTTACGCCCTTCAGAGATAAACGGATTCTTGGCATCTTCAATGACCTTCTTGATGTCGCCGACGCCGGCGGTAACGGCATTGAGCCTTTCAAAACGGGACTCGGTCGTGTTGGCTATGACTCTTGCAAGAGCTGTCTTGCCCACTCCGGGAGGCCCAAAAAGGATAATCGAGGACAGTCGGTCTGCCTCGATCATTCTTCTGAGCATTTTGCCCTTGCCTATTATGTGTTCCTGCCCGGCATACTCATCAAGAGTCCGGGGAGACATCCTAAAAGCCAGGGGCTCGCTTTTCCCTTTGCTTAAGTCAGCCAAATCAAAATACCTTACTTGATGTCAGGATAGATCGGATACTTATCTGTAAGAGCCTTAACTCTGGCGATAACATCAGCCTTCTTGTTCTCGTAGTCAAAGATGCAGTCAGCGATGCAGTCGGCAACGATCTTGCAGTCTTCTTCCTTGAAGCCTCTTGCCGTAACGGCAGGTGTACCGATACGTACGCCGGATGTAACCATAGGCTTCTCGGGATCGAACGGAATGGTGTTCTTGTTGGCAGTGATGTTGCAGTCATCGAGTCTCTCCTGGAGATCCTTACCTGTAACGCCTGTGCCTCTGAGGTCGATCAGCATAAGGTGATTGTCGGTACCGCCTGAAACAAGGTTAACGCCCCTTGAAAGAAGAACCTGGCTCATAGCCTGTGCATTGGCAATTATCTGAGCGGCATACTGTCTGAACTCGGGAGACAGAGCTTCCTTGAAAGCAACAGCCTTTGCAGCAATGATGTGCATGAGAGGGCCGCCCTGCTGTCCCGGGAACACTGCGGAATTGATCTTCTTCGCATATTCCTCTTTGCACATGATGATACCGCCACGGGGTCCTCTAAGTGTCTTGTGAGTAGTTGTCGTTACGAAATCAGCGTACGGAACCGGATTCGGGTGAAGCCCTGCTGCTACGAGTCCCGCAATGTGAGCCATATCTACGAAGAGATATGCGCCGACTTCATCTGCGATCTCTCTGAACTTCTTGAAATCGATGATCCTCGGATAAGCGGAAGCGCCTGCAACGATGATCTTAGGCTTTACTTCAAGAGCTCTCTGGCGGATGGTCTCATAGTTAAGCGTCTGAGTCTCAGGGTCAACCTGATAGAACTCTGACTCATATGTCCTTCCGGAAACGTTGAGCTTCATGCCGTGTGTAAGATGTCCGCCGTGGGAGAGGTCAAGTCCTAAGATCTTGTCTCCGGGTTCGAGGACTGCAAAATAAACAGCAGTGTTTGCCTGAGCGCCCGAATGAGGCTGAACGTTAACGTGCTCAGCTCCGAAAAGCTGCTTTGCCCTGTCGATAGCGAGCTGCTCAACGATGTCGACATATTCGCATCCGCCGTAATAACGCTTTCCCGGATAACCCTCGGCATACTTGTTGGTAAGCGGCGAACCTGCTGCCTCAAGAACTGCCTCGGATACTGTGTTCTCGGAAGCGATCAGCTCGATCTTGTCGCGCTGACGGCCGATCTCCTGCATGATAGCAGAATAAACTTCGGGATCCTCGAACTTGATGTGGTCGTACATATATAACACCCTCCTTGGGATAAAGAAATCAACGAGGGTATTCTATATTAATTTATTTAGTTAGTAAACTTGAATAATAGGACAATATGACGATTTTAGAGGTGTCAGGCATAGTCCATTTTGTCAGCGACCTTAAGAGTGCCGTTTCGGATCAGTTCAACGATCTCTTCTTTGGGAACCGGCTTTGAAAAATAGAAGCCCTGAAGCCTTCTGCAGCCGACTTCCTTGAGGAATCTGCACTGCTCCTCCGTCTCCACGCCTTCACAGAGGGTATCGACCCCGAGCTTTCTCGCCATGTCGAAAATGCTGCTCAGGATTATCCTGTTCTTGGGATTCTTGTCAAATCCCCTAAGGAACATCATGTCGACCTTAATGACGGAGAAATCGTAATCCTTCAGGACATTGAACGAAGAATACCCTGATCCGAAATCGTCGAGCCAGAGCGGGAAGTCATTCTTCTTCAGTTCGGTAATAGCATCGCTAAGCATACTTTCCTTGTCGGAAAGGGCACTTTCGGTTATCTCAACGTGTATGTACTTTTTCGAAAGGCCGTATTGCTGGTACAGCTCTTCGAGAAGTCCCAAAACGTCGAGCATCTCAAAGTCTATCCTCGAGAAGTTTATGGAACAAGGAATGACGTGCCTTCCGAGATCGAGCGCTTCCCTCATGTCCCGGAAAACGATCTTTGTGATGCCCATGTCGAGTTTCTGAATAAGTCTGTATTCTTCAAGAACCGGAACAAAAACACCGGGAGACATGTTTCCGTACTTGGGATCCTGCCAGCGTGCGAGAGCCTCAAAGCCGCACATCGTAAGATCATCAGACCACATGACGGGCTGGTAATAAACCTTGATCCATTCTTTCTCAATGGCCTCGTCGATGTGATTGATGATGTACTGCTGCCTGTAGAAATCAGACGACATAGACTCGTTGTATTCACAGAAATGCTCGCCATACTTTTTCTTGATCGTCTGGCACGCGTAACGGGCATGGTCCAAAGCAAGTGACGGATCCCCTTTCTTGCCGGAAGCCGCATAAGCTCCGCACTTGAAACTTACCTTGATGTCTTTGCTGATCACTTCAAGAAATGCTTCCAGTTCCTTCAAAGGTGTCTTCAGATCATACTTTTTCGTCAGCACAATGAAATGGTCATCCGAGAACCTTGCAACCGGCTCACCTTTGAAGATCTCTTTAAGCTTTAAAGCGGTCTTGCGGAGAAGTTCGTTACCGGACTCAAAGCTGTAATACTCGTTATATGACTTGAAATTCTCAAGATCGATAAAAAGATAGCAGCGCCTCTCGTCAGGCCATTCATCGGCAATCTTGTTCGCCGTTTCCATAAACCAGCCGAGATTTCCTATTCCCGTAACATCATCGTGTACGGCTATGTATTTGAGATTCTCATTATTCTTCGAAAGCTCTTCAAGCGTCTTCGCTTCCGACAGCCTCTGCTGATACGCGGAAAGCGAAACGATACAAACTGAAATGTAGAGCGTCAGATAATTGATCCACATGGATTCGTTCATGAGCCCTGCTGCAGTTGCTTCAGGAGACATGTACTTCAGGAACCAGAAAAAGACCCAGAAAGCAAAGGAAATGCAGAGAACGGAAAACCACGGCCTCCACACCAGAAGGCACATTGCAAAAATGACCATAGTAACGAAGCAGAGAATCTGGTAACCGCCGTTATATTCAGGCCAGGATATGTGCATTCCGAAGACCACACAAATGGTCGCAAATGCAAATACCAGTATGTTTCCGGTGATTATCCCGTGTTTCTTTCTGGATTTAAGATAATGGATGGCATAGATCAGAACGACCGCCGCGGAACAGAAAAGCAAGATGTAGAGCTTTTCCTTTTCAACGAGCCATGCAAGATTATGCTTGGGATTGGTATCCTTGGTATCAAGGTAGATCTTGTAGACCATGCCCATCATCCAGCCTTCAAGCGTCATGATGACAAAGGACATGTAAATGGAAGCTTTCAGATTTGCCCTAAGGAATGCCTCAGATAAAAAAGGCGTGTACTTAGAAAAGCCTAACGCCTCTTTGATGGAATAAAAGATGTTCTTCTCTTTACGTTCCATAGTGAAAACCACCAATCCACTTACAAATTAACATTATTCTCCGGGTTATTGGTGAACCACATATAAATATTTAGTTAACGCGGAAATAAAAAAGCTGCACGGTCCTGACAGTAACCGTGCAGCCTTCTTTATATTTCTGGCTTTAAGAAATTGGCTTAATCAAGCTTTAGTACAGTAAACGTAGATCGCATCTGTCTGTTTGGTAACACTTGTAATCTTGAAGGTTACAGTATCTCCGGGAACTACACCGGGATCAGAAGAAAGGCAGAAATTGAACTTACCCTGTACAACGACAAACCCCTGAGCAGCATTGGGAATGGTCTTCTCAACTGAGACTCTGACCGTCTTTCCGGCAGGGTCTGCGTTAACTCCGAGAGCCTGCTCAAGCTGACCGACATTCGGATAGTCCGTTGTCGAGAAAAGATCTCCTCCGCATGCCGAAAGGGCAAAGACAAGAGAAAGAATGAGAACCAGCGAAACCACCCTTGATGCTACGGTTTTCATAACAAACCCTCCTTATGAAGCGATTTGTCAAATTATATAAATAAATTCCAGAAAAAAATACCGTGTTTATGATTTTTTGACATTATGTCAAATACTATATATCTCATCAGCCCCGGGAGGCGACAATTTGACATAAGAACCGTCGTTTTCGACGTAGAAATACCCTTCTGACTTATCCGTGAACTTTCCTATGACAGTCGATGCCACTCCCTGTTTCCCGAGTTCCTTCATGACAAGTTCGGGCTCCGGGGAAGCAATCATGAGAGATCCAGACGATATCAGTCTGAACGGATCAAGCCCCAATGCACCGCAGATCGATGTCGTTGCTTTTGTGAAAGGCACGAGGCGTTTGTCTATGACAACTCCCGTTTGAGAGAAATCAGCCATTTCAAATGCCGCGCCGAAAACGCCCCCTTCAGTTACGTCATGCATAAGATTAACGGCACTGAGCATAAAGCCGTCTTCCCTTATCTTTCCTGACGGTGACCTCAGACTTCCGCAGGCAGCACCTTCTTTTACGACAGATATAAGATTCTTATATGACAATGCCTCATTGATGTCGTCTTCGCTAACCTTACCGGTAAGCTTCCCGCGGTGTTCGTTTGCCGCTATGAAGCTTCCTTCGATCGCGGCGGTCTTGGTCATTATGAGGCTGTCACCGGGCAGTGCCTTTCCGAGCGGGACACAGCCGCCCTTGCTGACGGTTCCGAATGCCGTTGAAACAACGATCATCTTGTTTACGGCATCCGAGATCTCCGTGTGGCCTCCGACGATATCGACTCCAAGCGACTGTGCTTCGCGGCTCGCCTGATCCACGGTCATCCTTATGTCGTCTTCCGTAGCTGAAGGCGGAGCAATAATGACTATGAGTATTCCTGAAGGCCTTACGCCGCAGGCGGCAATATCGTTGCAGGATACATGTATTGCAAGCGTTCCGGATTCTGCACCGCCGGCCGTAATGGGATCTGACGATGTGACCATAAGGTCATCTCCTGTCCTGATCCACGCGCAGTCAGCGCCTATTCCCGCTCCGGACAAAGTCGTGGCGGAAAGCGCCGGGAGTCTGCTCAATACCAGCGTCTGAAGCTGTTCGTCTGTAAGCTTGCCTATCTTCATATCAGAACGGTGTGATCTCTATATCTTCAGTGCCTGCCACACCCTGCTCGACCATGTCATCGATATCAAGATTTTTCTCGGCCTCAATGACGTCTTCAGGATGAGGATGGGTCTTTGGATGCTTTGCAACGAAGACCGTACAGCAGTCCTCGTAAGGAAGGATCGATGTCTCGAAAGCACCGATATCTCTTGAAATATCACATGTCGCCTGCTTGTCCATGCCGATAAGAGGACGGAGGATAGGCATTTTGACGACCTCATTGGTTGCAACCATGGCCTCGAGCGTCTGGGATGCGACCTGACCCAGTGACTCGCCTGTGATCAGGCACTTGCAGTCATTCTTTTCGGCAAGCTTCTCGGCAATACGCAGCATTACGCGGCGCATTGTAACAGTGAGCATGTCCTGGGGCGAATTCTTGTACATATCGAGCTGGATCTGAGTGAAGTTGACGATATGGAGCGTCATTCTTCCGGAGTAGCCGGACACGATCTTTGCAAGGTCGATGACCTTCTGTTTTGCAAGGTCGCTCGTATAAGGATAAGAGTGAAAATACACGGCATCCAAAGGCATTCCGCGCGAAGCCATCATGAAGCCTGCGACAGGGCTGTCGATTCCGCCCGAGAGCAGGAGCATTCCTCTGCCGGCAGTACCGACGGGCAGTCCCCTGTGGGCCATTTTCTTGCCCGAATAAACATAATTGTATTCCCTGATCTCAACGTTGATTATGAAATCAGGATTCTTCATCTTGACGGAAAGCTGAGGGAAATTGTCCAGGATAAAACCGCCGAGCTCATCGCAGATAGTCGGCGAATCCATCGGGAAAGCCTTGTTGCCGCGCTTGCTCTCGATCTTGAAAGTCTTATATTCAGGATTCTCGGAAAGGATATATTCGGTATAAGCTTTTGCGTTCTCGCAGATAGAGTCAAAGCCTCCCTCAAACTTCCTGGCAAAACTTACCGACACGATGCCGAAGACCTGGCAGATAGCTGCCAGTATGTCCTTTGCGGCATTCTCATCAGCAAAATTCGGATTATCCTCTTCTTTGGGTTCTATCCATATACGGCTCTGGCTCTGAAATATCTTAAGATTGCCGAACCTCTTGAGCCTGTATTTTAGATTGGACTTGAGCTGGATCTCAAAAGAGCCCCTGTTCAGGCCCTTGAGCGTGATCTCTCCCATTCTGGCGAGAATTACATTTGACATCTGAATACTCCTACTTCCTGACAGCGAACGTATCGTATATCTCATCGACACGTCTGATGAATTCCTCTGCCTCATCCGTCGTATTATATCGCGAGAAAGACAGTCTTACCGCATTTGCCGCGGTCTTTCTGTCAACACCGGATTCGAGCAGCACATAGGATACCTTTTTTGCTTTAGAAGAACAAGCCGAAACTGTAGAGACATAGATATCGTACATCTCCAGACAGTGGAGCATCGTCTCGGATTCAAATCCTTCGAACGAGACGTTCAACACATAAGGGAGCGCATCGTCCGGCGACAGGATCACGGCCTTTCTCGCAGCGAGTTCTTTGCGCAGATAATCGTTGATCCTGACGGCATTCTCATGTGAGCTGTCCATCGACTCCAAAGCTTCTTCGAGCGCTGTCTCAAAAGCTTTTGCAAGGAGCAGGCTCTGCGTGCCGGATCTCATGCCTTTCTGCTGTCCGCCACCAAGTATCAGCGGATCGATCCTGACGCCGCTTTTAACATAGAGCACACCATTACCTTTTACCGAGTGTATCTTATGGCCCGAAAAAGAACACATATCGACATTCATCTTATGAAGGTCGATCGGCATCTTGCCGAGAGCCTGAACGGCATCAAGATAGAACTTCGTATCGGGACTTAACCTGTTCCTCATTGCAACTATCTGTTCCAAAGGCAGTACGGAACCCGTCTCGTTGTTGACGAGTGTAAAGCAAAGAAGAGCGGTCTTCTCTTCCGTCAGAGCCTTCTCAAGTTCAGACAGATCAGGCTTGCCGTCACGGCCGACGGGAAGATAAATGACCTCATATCCGTTTTTCTCGAGGAGGGCTAAACACTCAAGCGTCGCCTTGTGTTCGGTCCTTGTGGATATGACCCTCTTGCCTGCCCTGCCGTTTCTGCTCACGAATCCGCGGATGGCCGTATTTGCGCTCTCTGTAGCGCACGAAGTGAATATGATCTCCTCTGAAGCAGCCCCTAAAAGCCCGGCTACTGCAGCCTGCGTCTCGCCATATGCCTTATCGGCCGCAACTCCGAGCTTATGAAGAGAACCCGGGTTACCCGAGAACTCGTCTTTCATCATGCCGGCGACCGCCGACCTGACCCGTTCCGAAGGAAAAGTTGTTGCGCTGTTGTCGAAATATATCATAGATACCGATTATAACCTTTCGGAAATGAAAATATAACCTTTCCGGATGACTACTTTAACACTTCATGAATGATCTTTTCTGTGCAAAAATACAGAGCCCGGAAAAACCGGACTCTGCGAAAGTACATCTGGTGCAGATGGCGGGACTTGAACCCGCACGAGATTGCTCCCACTAGCACCTGAAGCTAGCGCGTCTGCCAATTCCACCACATCTGCGTGCCCGTAAATTCTATAACAACGGATTTGTTTTTTCAATATCGGCAATCTGATTAAGCGGACAACCTGTTGTTCCCGCCTTTTACGCAAGGTCAAAAACTATATAATTGTCTTATGAACGACATCACGGTCTCTGTTACAGCTCTTTCACAGTACGTCTCGCGCGCCGGAGATATGGCGGGCGGTTCGTACCAGTCTGTCAGCGGAACGGAAGGAACAAGGCTTCATCAGAAGGTCTTTTCGGAACTTAAGAAGGAGTACGGCGATATCGTTACTTCCGAAGAATCACTTTCATGGGTATATGACGGTCATCCGGGACTTGAACTCAAGGTCCAGGGCCGTTGTGATGCCCTGCTCACTGAGAAGAACAAGGCCCCGCGCATATTCGAGATCAAATCGTTCAATTCGGCCAGGGACAGCTTTAAGAGTCTGGTAAGGCCGGAGCACATTACGCAGCTCAAGCTCTACGGCGCCATGTACATCTTTAACAACAGCAACGTTATGGACGTTACTCTTACGCTCAGATATGTATCCGTCACGACTTTCAAGGCATATGAAGAGAGTTACGCGATGTCGTATGAGGAAGCCGAGACCTTTTTCGAAGCAACATGCATGGAATATGCGGTCTTCGCAAAGCGGCTGCTAGATTACGGCAATGAGATGATGGCTTCCGTAAAAGATGCTTCCTTCCCTTACGATACGATCCGCGCAGGCCAGAAAGAATTCATGAAAAAGGCCTTGTTGTCGCTGACTTCAGGCACGACTCTCTTTGTTGAGGCTCCGACCGGCATCGGGAAGACCATATCCACGCTTTATCCCGCGATCAAAGGACTTCTCCGCGGCAGATATGACAAGATCTTCTATCTGACGGCCAAGACCGCAACGCGCGAAGTAGCTTCCAAGGCTCTCAACGACATGCGCGCACAAGGCCTTCTGATAAGGTCTATCCTGCTTCAGTCCAAAGAGAAGATGTGTCCATTCGGTACCGAATGCGATGCGAAGTTCTGCCCCCTTGCCAAAAACTATTACGGCAAGCTCAAGCCCGCTCTGGAGGAAGTTCTGACAAAAGACGAGATAACGCCTGACATCATTACGGAGATCGCAGGCCGGTTCGGAATATGCCCTCACGAATTCATGATCGACACCATGAATTTCTGCACCGTGGTGATCGGCGACTACAATCACATCTTCCATCCCCGCGTATCGCTCATGGAAGACGATCCCGGAGCACCGCGGAACGTTGTGCTGGTCGATGAGGCCCACAACATGATAGACAGGGGCAGGGATATGTTCTCGGCTTCCTTCTCGCTCAGTCTAATCGATGAGATGATAAAAGACTTCAAGGACAAGGATGCAAGGATCTCTGCGCTCATTCTCCAACTCAGGCAGTATTTCGTCACCGCTTCTCAGATGTTCATGAACAACAGCTCGTGCTTCGCGGTCCTTGAGGAGGCGGAAGAACGTAAGATCATCAGGACCGAGGGATGGGAAGCCATGAGGCAGCCTCCGAGAAAGCTCTATGCCAAGATGTGGTACACCGTCAAATGCTTAGGCGATATCCTGGATGGCATCGAACAGGGACAGACAAGAAGAACAGCGATGAAGTTCTTTTTCGAAGCGAGATATTTCCTGACGATATTGGAGCATTATTTCGACGATTCTTACATTACATGCATGGGCAAGGAAGGAACAGACGTCGTGCTGACTCTCAACTGCCTTGACTGTTCTTCAAAGCTGGACCGGATAATAAAGGACAAACTGCCAGTGATATTCTTCTCGGCGACACTGTCCCCCTTCGAATACTACCGCAACTGCCTCGTGGGTCGTGACGCGGATTACACTTCAACACTGCAGCTACCCTCACCGTTCCCTCCCGAGAACCTTGAGATAATGCTCGATACTGAGATCAGCACAACATATAAGAACCGTGACGCCACCAAGGACGATCTGGTACAGAAGGTCGTCGATTCGCTTCAGGGTATGACGGGCAACTATATGGTCTTCTTCCCGTCATTCGAATACATGAACCTGATAATGCCCAAAGTATCAGAAAAGCTTGGATCTTCCTGTAGGATAATATCCCAGTTCCCCGAGATGACCGAGGATGACAAGACAAAATATCTGGATGCTTTTGCCGAACCTTCGAAGGAACTCCTGCTGGGAACTGCCGTCTTAGGCGGTCATTTCGGCGAAGGAATAGATCTCGTCGGAGACAGGCTGTCCGGGGTCATAATCGTAGGTGTCGGACTGCCGAAGGTCACTCCCGAGAGACAGATCCTTCTCAATTACTACACTGAGAAATTCGGAGACGGATTTGCTTTTGCTTACAGGTTCCCCGGCTGGCAGAAAGTGCTCCAGGCGGTCGGAAGGGTCATAAGGACAGAAGAAGACACGGGGTTTGCCCTTCTTATTGATTCAAGGCTCGAGAGCCCTGAATACGTGATGCTCTTCCCCGATCACTGGAAGATCTGACAAGGCCTTTCAGCTTTTTCCCGGGATAATATCCAGTACGCTCAAGCCGTCGTAATTCCTGTCGAACTGGACTGACAGATAAGCCGTCGTAAAATCCTTAAGATCAGAAAGGACCTTCTCTGACGCTTTTGCGGTAAACAGACGGTTTATGGGACAATCGAAAAAGTAATTCAGCGCGTCAACACAGTCGTAAGACAGTATCCGGTAGTCATTTCCGGACAGCCGTCCGGCCTTGGTATTCTTTGCAGTCTCTATAGTGCCGCCGATAAGGCTTACGAGATAATTCCTGCCCGGCGAGACCTCCTCGCCGCCGTTATTGGTGAACTCGTACTTAACTGTCAGTCCCGCGATCGTAAGAAGTCTCCAGTTGAATGCGGAATAGATGATCAGATAGTCCTGCGGCCTTTTGGCGAGCATATAAAATGCATAGGCTGCGAGCTCATAAGCTTCACGGGTGTTCTCGCCCTGGAAAGTCGAATCGATAAGGCAAGATGACATGTGAGATGCGCAAGTCATCGCCTCAAGGCTGCTCATTATATCCGAATTGTTCTCGACTATCGTTCCCTCTTTGAGGTAGTAATATCCGTGCGATACTGAAACTACGAAATCACAGACCATGAAAGGAACGGATGCAAAAGCCGCTTTGCTTCCCGGACGTCCCGAACCTTTGGCGCAAATAGTAACAAGGCCTTTGTCCGCAGTAAGAACAGAGACCAGACGGTCTTTCTCCTTGAATTCACGCGAAGCTAAAATGATTCCCCTGCAGGAGAACGGTTCCATCAGTCCTCCTCCGTATCGGAAAGTCCTGTCTCCCTTAAGATAGCCTCATTGTTCTGCCAGTCTTCCCTGACCTTCACATAAAGATCAAGATAGACTTTGCATCCGAGCATCTTCTCGATGTTCTTCCTCGCAGCGGTACCGATACGCTTGATCATCTTGCCGTCATGGCCGATGATTATGGCTTTATGGGATTTCCTCATGCAAAGGATGTCCGCCTTGATGACAACGATGGAACGGTCATACTCATCCTCTCCGTCTTCTGCGGCACTTTCCCTGAATTCGGTAATTATCACGGCCGTGCCGTGAGGGATCTCCTGATCAGTATAATGAAGGATCTGCTCACGGATCATCTCGCCTGCGATCTCACGCTCCGTCTGATCGGTAAGATATTCTCCGTCATAGAGCCTGGGGCCTTCGGGAAGCAGGTTGGAAAGAACTTCCAGCAGCGTATCAACACCTTTTCCGGTCTTTGCGCTTATCGGGACAACGTCCTCAAAACCGTAAAGTTGAGAATAGTTCGCAGTTATCGGAAGAAGAGCATTCTTTCCGACTTCATCTTCCCTGTTGATCGCAAGAACGACTTTCTTTTTGTTTTCTTCGCACAGCTTGATCAGGCGCTTTTCAACACTGCCGGGCTCTGTAAACCTTCCGTCTGCGATAAGGAGCACGACATCTGCAGCAATGGCGGATCTAAAAGACTTCTCGACCATTATGCCGCCCATTTTCGAGCCGGGTTTATGTACGCCCGGAGTATCCGTAAATATGATCTGGGTATCTTCAGTATTGTAGATCGTCCTTATGTTGGTCCTGGTAGTCTGGGGCTTGTGAGATACTATCGCTATCTTCATGCCGGCGATGCTGTTCGTGAGCGTGGACTTGCCGACATTGGGGCGTCCGAGAAGCGCCACCGTGCCGACGTGCGCGCAGTGTGAACCTGCCGGGATCAGCCCCGCCTCGTCAGAATGATCATCCATCTCATAAACGTCTTCAAGCTCATCGTCAAATGCGAGCCCTAATGCTGCCATAAGCCGCTTCTGCTTTGAGATCATCACCTTCTCATCGGAAGATTCTATGTGATCATATCCGAAAAGATGGAGGAGCGAATGAGCTATAAGGAAAATGACCTCTCTTTCAAATGAGTGTCCGTATTCCTCGCTTTGCCTTTTCGCTGCGGAAAGATTGATGAGTATATCGCCGTAGCAAAGGGCCTCATTGCCTTCTTCGTCTGTCTCATAATCGCCTGCGGACGGGATATCGATGAAACTGCCGTCCTTTAACTCGAACATGGGAAAAGACAGGCAGTCGGTCTCCTTATCGAATCCGCGCTGCTCGGAATTGACCGTTCTTATCTCTTCGGGCGGGACGAAAGTGAGCGTAACGTATGCTTCCTTCATCGTCCTTATGACCTGTGGCGATAAAAAATCTTCAGAGCAAACGGCTTCTGAAAGGCCCGGAATATATGAGTTTACGGCTTCAAGCGAATCCTCCGGATTACTCTCGTCCTGATAAATCGTCTTAATGATCATGAGGGGTACTTGATCCTTTCGTGGAACACGCCTTCATAAATCTGCCTGAAAGCAAGGATTATCTTCTCAAGGTCGTCAAATGACAGACCGGAATTCTTAAGCTGATCCTGATCGATCTTATCCCTGACGAGCTTTCTGATAAGTTCTTCGGCGCTGTCGGCGTTGTTCAGTTTCTTAGATCTGACTGCCGCTTCCGTAGTATCGGCGAGCATGACGATCGCAGACTCCCTGCTTGAAGGGATATGTCCGCGGTATCTGAAGTTATCGATGTCCGGCGGCTGAAGGCCCATGCTCTTGGCATCCTCGCAAGCCTTGTAGTAGAAGTAGCCGGGGCATGTTGTTCCGTGATGTTCGTCAATTATCTTGATAATCGGGTTGGGAAGGCGTTCCTTCTTGGCAAGCCTCACACCGTTCTCGGTATGCGCGGTGATGATCGCAACACTCTCCATGACGGTCAGAGAGTCGTGAGGGTTGATACCGTCCGCCTGGTTCTCGGTAAAGTACAAAGCAGCCTCGAGCTTACCTATGTCATGGTAATAAGATGCGACCTTGCAGAGCAGAGAATCCGCACCGATAGCTTCAGCGGCTGAATCTGCGAGGTTTGCGACCATCATGGAATGCGAGTAAGTACCCGAAGCTTCCATGAACAGCCTCTTGAGAAGGTGCTGTCCGGGCTGACTCAGCGCAATGAGCTTGACGGGAGATGCAGCATTGCTAAAAAGCTCGTATATCGGAGAGAGACCGACAGCCGCAACGAGCGAAGCGATACAGCCGACGAGCGCGAAAACGCCTGCGTTGATGAATTCGTCCCTGGTGGCACCGTTCAGGAATCCGTAGCACAGCGAAGCCGTGATAGCAGCAAGCGTCGGATAAAGGATAAGCGCAGCATTGGAGGATATCCTTGCCGACTTGCCTGCGAAAATGGCGCAGAAGACGATAACGATCACGTTCACGAACAGCGTCTGGGTATTGAAATAATAGACCGGCCACATGAAAGTGAAATTGAACAGCGACAGGATAATGCCGTTATACGTTCCCATGTATGTGGAGCACACGGCTGTAAAGAAAGCCACTATGCAGAACAGCGTCGACAGTTCGGACAGATAAACGGATGCTGCTATCGGAATGAGGAACGTCACGATAAGCATATAGAAGACCGGTGTATCGATCGATGTCTTCCTTACCATTTCGGAATTCAGATAGAACAGCAGACAGATAGATATGACAGCCACATAGAGAAGGACTCTCAGGAGGATGACCAGATCGAACGTGTTCTCACGGATAAGCTCAAGATCAACGAGATTTCTGTATATGTGGTCATCGATCATGTTTCCCGTCTCGACGAGCCTTGATCCCTTGTTGATTATGACCGGGTCGTTCATCGCGGCGTTATATGCGTTTTGGGCAGCATCGGCAGACGCGGTCTCATCGTAGATGACATTAGGTTCGATTATCGAGTTAAGAACGACGGACATTGAATCCGCATAACTCGAGTATGAAGGCGATGCCGCCTTGAAATTGCTTATCTGAAGCTGGATCTTCGTGGAAAGATCATCCTGGCCTATCTCTTCCGTCATGAGCAGTTCTGCCATGGCAACCGACTTATCGCGGATAAAAGGGAACGAGGAAGCGCTCATATCTACGAATGATACGAGACTGGTCGTGGGGATATTCTTCTTCATATTCTGTGAGACAAGCCTTGAAAGCCTGTTCGCGCCCTCGACCGATGACAGCTGCGGATTCGTCACACGTTCCTTCGTGATATCGGAACGTATCTGTTCCGCAAGATCAAAGAACTGCTTTGTCCTGCTGATGTTTTCTTCGGATACGGTCGCCGACTTTACGAAGATATCTTCAGCAGTCTCCCTGGCAATTATGGCCCTTCTTTCCGTCTCATATGTATCAGTGAATGTTCTTGGCGCATAGATATCGCTTACGGCTATGGAACCTACCTTGTAGTCATAACTGACAGGAAGCGAGCCGTAATAAACTATCATGGCAATAGTCAATGCCGCCAGCGCAAGAGAGATTATATGATGGAAATCCAGGATGCTCCTTCTTTTTTTCTCAATGCTCATCTGTTCTGCCCTGCCTTATCATAAGCCCTTACGATCCTTTGGACGAGGCTGTTGCGTATAATGTCGGTGTCCGACATGCTGACTATGCTTATTCCCTCAACATCGCGGAGAACTTTTATCGAATCCCGAAGGCCGCTTTCCGTACCCCTCGGAAGATCTATCTGTGTGAAATCGCCGCAAGCGACTGCCCTGCAGTTAAGTCCGATCCTGGTAAGGAACATCTTCATCTGCTCACAGGTCGTATTCTGCGCTTCATCAAGCACGACAAAACAATCGTCAAGATTTCTTCCCCTCATGAATGCGAGCGGAGATACTTCGATAAGTCCCTTGTCATAGTATCTGTCAAAAGATTCGGTTCCGAGAAGCACTGAGAGCGCATCATAAAGGGGCCTCATGTAAGGATCGACCTTCTCTTCGATATCGCCCGGGAGAAAACCCAGCCTCTCGCCTGCTTCGATCGCAGGTCTTGTAAGGATTATCCTGGACACTTCCCTCGCCTTAAGAGCCTTGACTGCCATCGCGACGCCCAAAAACGTCTTGCCCGTTCCCGCAGGTCCGGAGCAGATAACCAGTTCGGAACGTTCCAGCGCATCGATATATACGCGCTGGCCCAGTGTCTTGGCTTTGATCGGGCGGCCAGAAGGTGTCGTGTAGAATACTTTGTCGCCGCCTGCCATAAATTCCTCGAGCTTACCGCTCTTGGCGAGAAATATCAGATAATCCGGCAGCGTCTCATAGATCTCGCCTTCGCCCGCAAACGCGGACAAAGCAGAAAGAACGCTTTTCGCGCGCAGGACAGAAAGGCTGTCCTCGCCCGTGATGGTGACGCCGCCTCCGTCCTGGGAAATGCCAACGCCGAAAGCCGTTGACACCTTCTTCCAGTAAACGCCGACTGCGCTGTCAGAAGCGCCCTGTATGTCTATTTTTTCCGTCATAGTAAAATTATCTGTCAAATGAGGCTTACCGTCAATCTTAAAGCGGAGTAAGGCGGTTTATTGCCTCAAGGTAATAATCCGGGACCGGAGCTTCGAAATGCATGGTCTCCCCCGTTCTCGGATGGACAAAGGTCACGGAGCAGCTGTGGAGCGCCTGACCTTCAAGCCCGAACTTCGGCTTTCTTGCCGCATAAACGGGATCTCCCATCACCGGATGGCCGATATAACCCATGTGAACCCTTATCTGATGGGTCCTTCCGGTCTCGAGCCTTAAAAGCAGGTCCGTCGCCTCGGCATATCTGTTTACTACTGAAAAATGCGTAACTGCGGACTTCCCGTCCTTTATCACCGACATTTTCTTCCTGTCGGAAGTGCTTCTGCCTATCGGGGCATCTACCGTTCCTCTCTCTTCAGAGATAACGCCATACACCAAAGCTCTGTATTCTCTTACTATCTCGTGCCTCGAAAGCATATCGGCCAAAGCCAGATGCGTCTCGTTGTTCTTGCAGGCGAGCATCAGTCCCGATGTATCCTTGTCTATCCTGTGGACTATGCCGGGTCTTATGACCCCGTTGATATCGGAAAGCTCACCGCCGCAATGCGCCAGGAGCGCGTTTACGAGCGTTCCCTCGTGATGACCGGCCGCGGGATGGACTACCATACCCTGGGGCTTGTTTATGACGAGAAGATCGGAATCTTCATAAACGATATCAAGAGGAATGTCCTGCGGTATGTTATCGCTGTTTTCGGGTTCAGGGAAAGTGACCTCGACCGTATCGCCCTTATCCAAGACCATACCGGCTTTTTTTGCTTCCTTGCCGTTGACCGTCACCATTCCCGTGGTGATCAGCCTCTTGTAAAAGGACCTTGAATAATCACGTCCTAAAGACTCGGAGATGAAAACGTCGAGCCTTATGCCCGGATTGCCGCACTCAAGCTTCGTCGTCGCCATCGTGCCAATCGATAATGCCCGGTCTTACCTTGTAAGGCCCCGGGAGTTCGGGACGTTCTTCAGTATCATCTTCCGCGCCGTCAGATTCAGACTCGAAAGACTCTTTCTCATCCTCGTTCTCATTTTCAACTACAAGCTCAGGTTCTTCTTCAGTTTTTGACTCTTCAGGCTTGGAGGTCTTTAAAGCAGCCTCAGCTTTAGCTTTTTTGGCCTTCTTTTTCTCTGATGAAGAACCCCAGAATGCGTCAAAATACTTGTGTCCGAAAAGGATTATCAGCATGAGGATAACCGTTCCGATCACAGCGCAGATGTCTGCAAAGTTGAATATCGGGAATGTATAATCGCCGAAATCGAATCTGAGGAAATCGATCACATACTTGTGGTAGACCCTGTCGATGAGATTGCCGAAAGCTCCGGAAGCGATAAGGCAGAACGCGAAAGCCAGCATTTTGAGCTTTTTCGCACAGGCAACGCCCATCAGTATCACGACCAAGCCGCCTAAGATCGCGGAAACATAAGAAAGAGCTTTGACGCCCCACTCCTTGTCAGCCAGGAAACTGAATGCGCTTCCGGTATTGCGTACATAGTGAAGCGAGAAAAAGTTGTCGATTACCGGAACAGTCTCCTGGTAGTCCATCGTGAAAACTATATAACGCTTTATCAGCTGGTCGACAATGACCAGAAACAGCATCATGAAAAAAAATATTACCATCAGTTCAAGCCCGACAGCGGGATTGATCTTCTTGCTCTTACTCATACTCACAAAACCTTCTTATTTCAAGACATCTTCCGGAGACGTCCGTATTAAAAACTATACCACATATGACCGCCGGTCCCGTTGCGGGTTCATAACGGGCGGACATTTTCGACACGAGCCTCGTCATCGAAGTCTCTGTCTTCATTCCGAGAACGGAATCATAAGCCCCGGTCATGCCCGCATCGGTTATATATCCCGTACCGCCCGGCAGAATCTTCTCATCGGCAGTCTGGACATGGGTATGCGTGCCTGCTACAGCGGATAACCTTCCATCAAGATAACGTCCCATGACGATCTTCTCGGAAGTCGTCTCGGCATGAAAATCGAGAAATATTGACGTGCAGTGTTCTTCGTTTCTGAGCTTTTCAATTATCTCATCAGCCTTGGGGAACGGACTGTCCGCATTGTTGTCCATGAACACCTGACCGAGAAGATTGAATACTCCGAGCCTCTCATTGCCCTTCTCGAAAACAAAATAATCGTATCCGGGCCATGAAGGAGTAAGATTTGCAGGTCTTGCGCAGTTTTTGACCTTCACGGCCTGCGTAACAAAGTCCTTATTGGAAAAAGAGTGATTGCCCAGTGTAAAGCCGTCTGCTCCGGCAGCCGTCAGGTCGTTGATGACATTTAAAGAAACGCCCATTCCGTGAGTCGAGTTCTCGGCATTGACGATAAGGCAGTCGATACCATTGTCAGCCTTGAAGCGGGGCATAATGCTGCAGAATGCGCGTTTGCCTGCTGCACCGACGATATCCCCAACGAAACAGACCTTCACAAAAACTCTCCTTGCCATCAAATTTCAATATAAAATTATACTAAAAAATATTTAAAAAACAAAACGACCTATATGCCGCAGGCATTTTGCTATAATATCCTCACCAGAAACGGAGGGTTTGAAAATGAAAGTTGAATTCGGTTACGGCAAATCGACTCAGATCGTAGATATTCCGGATAAAAACCTTGATGACATACTTTTGGCAACCGACATAGAGCACGAAAGACGCGGCCCTGATGCCGTCAAATATGCGCTTTTGAATCCGATCGGCTCTCCCCGTCTAAAAGACCTCGCAAAGCCGGGCCAGAAGATCGCGATCATAACGAGCGATATTTCAAGGCCTCTTCCCAGTTTTGACGTCATCCCCTCCATCCTTGACGAGCTCTACGAAGGCGGCTGCGACCCCAAGGACATAAAAGTCGTTTTCGCGCTCGGTTCACACCGCTGCCACACCGAAGAAGAGAAGAAAAAACTGGTCGGAGAGCGTGTCTACAGCGAAGTGGAATGCGTCGACAGCGATCCGAATGACTGCATCCACATGGGAACAACTTCAAGGGGAACTCCCGTAGATATTACGAGGTCCGTCGCCGAAGCGGATTTCAGGATCGGCGTAGGCAACATCGAATTCCACTATTTCGCTGGTTATTCAGGCGGAGCAAAAGCGCTCATGCCGGGTGTCTCCACCCCCTCCGCGATCCAGGCGAACCATTCCATGATGGTCGACGAGAAAGCCTGCGCAGGCAACCTTAACGGCAATCCCATCAGAGCTGACATAGAAGAATCTGAAACGTTCTGCCATATAAGCTTTATCGTAAACCCCGTCCTTGACGAGCATAAGCATATAGTTTACTGCGTTGCCGGTGACATTACAGAGGCTCACAGGGCAGGCTGCAGATATCTCGACAGGATGTACAGAAAACCTCTCAAGAGAAGAGCCGACATCGTTATCGTCTCACAGGGAGGCGCTCCCAAGGACGCTAACCTTTACCAGACACAGAAGGCTTTGGACAATTCCAAGTATGCAGTCAGAGACGGCGGCACGATCATCGTCATCGGCGCATGCAACGAGGGATTGGGCAGTGCCAAGTTTGAAGAATGGCTCACCACTGCAAACACACCGGATGAACTTATCGAAAGAGTCAGCAAGGATTTCCAGCTTGGCGGACACAAAGCTGCTGCCATCGCAATGGTGTTAAAGCACGCAAAGATCGTGCTTATATCTGAAATGGATGACGATTTCGTAAGGAGCATATTCCTTGAACCGATGCATTCGGCTCAGGAGGCTTTCGATGAGGCTTATGCAAGATACGGAGAAGACTGCTCGGTAATCTGCATGCCGTTCGGCGGCGCTACTCTGCCGATCCCGCCTGAGGATTGACCTCCTCGGTCTCCTGCTCCAATTCCTGCTCTATTTCCTGATCCTTACCGGAGGCGGCTTTCATAATGCCGCCTTTTGTTTCTTTGGCAAAAGCAACGGTAATAAGGCTCAGGAGAAGTCCCAGGTAGAACGTGAAGACTCTCCAGATTATCATTGCAGTTGAAACGATCGTTTTGCCGAGGAACCCGAAGAGCATGACAAAACTTGCCTCGCTGCCGCCCGATGCTCCCGGCAGGGGCATGAACGTGTTGAAAAGGCTTATTGCCGCAGCAAGTGAGATGTATTTCGGAAGTTCGGATACGGAAAGCGGTGCTCCCAAAGACATGGCTGCGAAGAACGGCAGCGTGTAGAAAAACGTCAGTTTGACCACATGGCAAAGACAAACCTCGAGGAAAAGCTTCTTCTGTGAAAACAGCTGCGCCGACTCATCCCTGAATTCCCTGAAAGCCTCGCGCACTTCGGCAGATGTTTTCTCGTAATTCTTTACGAGCTTTATCTTAGAAAGGAAGCCGATGAACTTTACGACGAAGAAATCGTGTGCCTTGGCAGACTTGGTGACAAGGAAAAAACCTCCGGTGATAACAATGTTTACAACGAATCCGATCACGGCAATCCAGATACTCTGACGATTCTGGAAGATAACGGACGCGTTGATCAGCATCGCGATGGTAGCGTAAGAGATAATTACGATCTGGTATGTGATGAAAACGATCGTGAGGATACCCGAAGCCTGTCCGACATGAATTCCCTGATTATGGAAAACATATACCTGCGCAAACTGTCCGCCGGTAGCAGAAGGCGTCAGGTCGCTGAAAAGAACACCGGTCATATTGGTGACGAATGTCTGTTTGAGCTTGAGTCTGTATCCTCTCGCCTTACATATGAGATAGAGGATAAAAGAATCGATCAGATAATAGAGCGCCATCACGCCCAGCATGATCGCAAGAAACTGAAGTTTTGCAGATCTGACGGCTTCCAAAACGCTTCCGAACTCTTTGCCGACGGTAAGATAGATAGCAAGAGCCCCGATCGCCAATATGATCAGGAAATTCAGTATATATTTTCCAATAGCCTTACACTTGCCCATAAATCCTTTCCGCCGTCAGTTGAAAGAGAATATCTTCTGGGACAGCTTATAGCCTGCAACAGAGATCTTTCTTCCCAGAGCCGTCGGGATATTCATCCATCCGCCCATAAAACTGTGTCTGACCTTTTTATATGCTACAGGATCAGACTCTCTTAGATAATTCCAAAGTTCTTCCTTCTTTGCAAGATGCTCGGGGGTGCCCCCGACAAGCAATATCGCGCTCGTTGCACAGTACATCAGCTTAACGAAAGCGATGAGATACTTTTCCAGTCGCTTGGAAAGGTTTTTCGGTCTGTTGACATAGATGTCCGTTATCATCTTATCGACCATTATCTGCTGATCGATGTTCTTAAGCTGCACGGAAACGTTGACCGACTGGTCGGAACGTCCTATACGGTAATGGTAGAGCGCCTCGTCCAGATAATAGATCGTCGTCGTAAACGGAAGCGGCTGGAAAGCATAGATGTTGTCAACATAATATGCATGCTTGGGAAGTTCGGTCCTGCTGTTTATCAGGACCTCCCTCCTGTATATGATCGTATGCATCATTATGAACTGGGACTGCCCCATATGGCCTACTTCGTCCCATGTGAACGGACGGCCCTTTGGAAATGCCCCCTTGAACTTCATGACAGTCTTCTTGTCCGAGTCTTCCCTGTCGAAAACATAATTCGCGAGGAAGAGGTCGACCCGGGTACCCTTCTGCTCAAGATCTTTAAGGATCCCGATGATCTTAAGGAGTACATCAGTATCAGCCCAGTCGTCAGAGTCGATATTCTTGAAAAAGACTCCGGTCGCTTCCCTGATACCCGTGTTGACCGCGCCGCCGTGACCCGCGTTCTCCTGATGGATGGCACGGACTATGCCGGGATATTGCTTCTCATATTGTTGGGCGATCTCAAAAGTGTTGTCCTTAGTAGAACCGTCATCAACAATGAGGATCTCAATATCGTCCCCGCCCGGAAGCAAGGATTTAATGCACGTCTCCATATAAGACGCGGAATTATAGCATGGAATCGAGACGGACAGTATCTTCATAACCCTAACATTATATCGATTTTACCGATAATCGCAAAGGAGTCAAAGATACCCGGCTGCGATTCAGGAATCAGTCGTCGTATGCCTCGTGGTTGCGAACGAAGATAACTGCGGCAACGATCATTCCGACAGCACCGATAAGGAGCATTATTGCTCCCGCTCCCTGCGAGAACTGAAGGACTATACCCTGCTTTTCAAGAAGCTTAATAGCCTGGGCAACATAGCTGTTTTTGGAAACGATTTCATAAGACGATGTATACGTGATGTAGTTAAGGACTGCCAAAACCGCACCACCTAAGCCGCACGCCAGATAAATTGCAGGCTTGCCCCTGATAGCGAATATGATTCCGGCAATGCAGGCAGCCATCATCAATATAACCCAACGGTTATATCCTCTTAACAGTGTGAGCAGGCTGATCGACCTGGAGAAATTGTAATTCACTGAGTCTTCCGAGAATTTGAGATCATTCTGGTCTGCGCTGTTCATCATCCTCGTAATCTGGTCACTCGATTTGACCAGACTCTTAGGAATAGCCACTGTCACCGATACAAACGGAAGCGCCATCGAGATGAGTACCATAAGCGCAAAGAAAATTGCAAGGATCCTTGAAAAGCCGATTCCGAACATCAGCTCGCCGCTGCTGCTGGAAGAAGACATCATCGGAACCGAATAATCCATGCTGTTTCCGTCAAAACGGATAACGGGACTGCCGTTAGAACCAGCAGGTTCATCTGATATAGAGTCTTCAAAAGAATTATCGTCAAATCCCGTCTGAGTATCAGTGTTCTGTGCAAAAGGCGACTTTGCAAAAGGCGTCGATGTTGCCGCAGACTGTGTCTCAACGGGCCTTGTTTCTTCGGGCTCCGCTACTTCAGGCTGCGCGGCAACCGGCTCCGGATCAACTTTCCTTGCACCTATTACGGGATTATAAGACGGCGCAAACGTTGTTGCCGGGGCCTCGCTTCCGTCAAAATTGTATCCGCAAAACATGCAGAAACCTTCATCCGAATTACCAACCTTTCCGCAATCCGGACATTTTACCTGTGCCATAACGTTCTCCTCCTTATTCCATTGGATAGGTAAAGTTCGAGAACATATTATCAAACATTAAAGATTTTTACTATATTTTTCTTTAGCGCATTACATTGAAGACAATACCCATGACAGGATGCACACCGCAATATAGGATGCAGCCGTAAAGAAAACTCCCGCTCTGAAATGTGATTTCCCGCGGTTTACGGTAAAGATCGACAGGAGCGCGGCGCAGCCAAGGGCAAGCGTTCCCCACATTGCAAGCATCCTCTTGGGTGTATAGCCGAAGATGCTGAAATAAAGCCAGAGCTTGCTCATCGCGATCACCGCAAAGACGATGCTTTCGATCATGAGAAGCGTCACAAGGATCCTTCCGGGCACTGATGTTCTGCCGTTGGAATTTCTCTTCTCGAAAAGATATATCGTCAGATATACGCACATATTCACTGCCATAATGCCAACGAGTTCAAAAAATCCGTCTCTGGCAAAATAAGATACCAGCTGGCCGTCCGGGACATTACCCGTGAATCCGCCGAGAAAATAAGCAGTTCTCTTGGCAAAGAAAAGTATATAGAGCATTACGAAGAATGCTGCACATATGCATGTGATGATAAGCGGAACTTTTCTGCCCTTCTCAAGGCCCGTGGAAATGTTGCCGCCGATACGTTTTTCGCGCACGCCGTCAGACTTGGCGCTTCTGGACATAAGTCCGTAGAGATAGAAGCAGACCGGGGCTGCCAAGAATAGTCTTAAGAAGATGGTTCCGAAGTTTATATTATCCAGGTATTCGAAAAATCCCGCCAGGCAGTCTTCAAAGGCCTTTGCAATGTCATTGTCGATACGCGCTATGAAGCTCAGCGCAATGGCAAAGAACACGAACATTATCACAACGAAACCTATAGCCAGCAGTATGACCGCAGCGTTTCTTTGCTTCTTCTGACTGACATTGCCGTTCCTGCCGAATGAGGACCAGTCGGTAATGAAGTTCGGGAAGCCTGCGAATGACTTAACATAGAATCCGTGGATCAGGTCAGCAGGAATGAAGCCTCCCGTCTTGCCTCCCAGAAGCAGATCGTTTGATACCAACACCGAATAGACTGCGCAAAGATGCATTGCGAATACCGATAAGGCAACATTGGCTCCAAACGGCGCGGTAAAAGCTGCCAGCACCATCATTACGTACCAGAAGACCGTCTCACCTTTGAATCTTCGTTCGAACGGCCTTCTGCCGCGTCTTACGATTTCATTAACGATAATGAATATGACCGACAACGCCGTAAGAGCAATTGCGGAACCCCATTCCGTGAAAAATCCGGTTAACAGTATCCTTACATAAGCGTATGCCATAGGATAGGCGAGCAAGATGCCCGCCCTGCGGAATTTGATCGTATTGTCCATTTGAATTAATCCTCTTTGTATTCGAGTATGTCACCGGGCTGGCAGTCCAGCGCCTTGCATATGTCGTTTAATGTTGAGAACCTTACCGCTTTAGCCTTCTGGTTCTTAAGGATCGAAAGGTTCGCGGGGGTTATGCCAATCTTCTGTGCGAGATCGCCGGAGGAGATCTTGCGCTTTGCCATCATGACGTCGATATTTACTATGATCATGTCAGTCTCCCTCCTTTTCCCGTTAAATCGTAAGATCAAGTTCTTCCTTCATGGTGATAGCCTTGTCAAAGACTACGCGCACGCTCTGTACCACAAGAGCCAGGAAGAGAGCAAGTATTGCAAGAATGAACGATCCGCTCCAGATGAAGCCGCCGGCGATGCAGTCTATAGCGACAGCCACAAAGGTGTAAGCGATAACGTTCATGAGCTTCGTGTTACTCCTGTCGAAAACGGTATCCTTACCCATATTTGAAAGGAGCTTGAACAGACTGAAAAGTATAACGTAGGTGCCGACCGTTCCGAGATAGAAAACTACGGCCAAGCCTGCGAGTCTTGCAGGATCAAAGACCTCGGCCCAGCAATAGCAGATATACTGCGTGATCGCTATTCCGAAAATGTCCCCTACCAGAACCATCGCAATGAATAACAATGTGGCGATCTTGGACCATCTGATGATTACATTATGATATTTCATTTGATAAACCTCCCTTTGTGGATTGGAAGAAGCTTCTTATGAGCATAGAGTATCACTCCCAATATTGAATTGCAAGAGAAATTTATCGAATTTCGATATATTTTTTGCGAATAACGATTCAGTTATTGAACAAAGGCGTTGTAAAGTAGCGTTCTGCGGTATCAGGAAGCACCGTAACGACGGTGTGTCCTTCGCCAAGGCGCTCAGCCAATCTCAATGCTCCGGCAACGTTCGTTCCGCTGGAAATGCCGCAGAGTATGCCCTCTTTGAGCGCCAAGTCTTTGGATGCCTGAAGAGCCTCTTCGTCGGTTATTATCTCGATCCCGTCATATATCTTGGTATCAAGGATCGGCGGGATAAGACCGTCGCCTATTCCCATCTGTACATGCGTTCCGATGCTTCCGCCCGAAAGGATCGCAGCATGCTCAGGTTCTACGGCGAGAATGGTCACGTCGGGATTGACCTCCCTTAACGCTCTGCCTATACCCGTTATCGTGCCGCCCGTACCGATTCCGGAAACGAAGCCGTCTATCTTCTTTCCGCTCTCTTCTATGATCTCCTTGGCAGTCCAGTAGTACTGGGCGTCAAGATTTGCAGTATTCTCAAACTGCTGCGGAATATATACCTTGGGATCCTTATCTCTCATGTCGTAAGCAATATCTATGCAGTCGCGGATCGACTTGCCGATATCTCCGTCATCGTGCGTCAGGATTACAGTCGCGCCATAGTGCTCTACGAGCTTTCTTCTCTCCTCGCTGACGGAATCCGGCATTATTATCACCGTCTTATAACCCTTTACAGCACCGATAAGCGCAAGGCCTATACCCTGATTGCCGCTCGTAGGCTCGACAATGATGCTGTCCTTATTGATCAGACCGTCCTTTTCGGCCTGCTCGATCATGCGGAGCGCGGTACGCGTCTTGATGGACCCTCCGACTTCCAGGCCCTCGAACTTAACGAGAACTTCGGCAAAGCCGGGCTTTACCATACGGTGAAGCCTTATGAGCGGGGTGTTTCCTACTGCATCCAATATCGTATCGCAAATCATCAGATAAGCTCCTAAAGACAAAATCGCTCTTAATTGTACTATTAAAGCAAAATAAATGCACCTGCAATCTCTGCAGGTGCATCTTTAGACTTAACGTATTCAAAGGCTGATCACTTGACTTTGATCCTGAAAGTCACGACCTTCCATGTTGAAGGTTTGTAATTCTCATTGCCGGCTGCCATGACTTTAACCTTAACCGAGTAGGTCTTTTTCTTCTTTAATCCCTTCTTCTTGATCGTGATCTTACCGGTTGTCTTGTTGATACTGATCTTAGAGCTGCCGGACACCTTGGCATAAGTCAGCGTTCCCTGTCCCCTGTTCGTGAAAGTAAGAACTTTAAAGACGGACAATGTCTGAGCCTTTTTCTTAAGCTTCTTGTATTTGACCGTTGCAGTTTTTCCTTTGACCGCGAATGTATTATCAGCTTTTTGATATTGTATGGAAGCATTTGTCAAAGGTCCGTTGTCTGAGCCGAAACTGATGTTATTCCAATCCTCATTTTTGCCTCCGTAGTTTACATCCGTAAGGCTTGTGCATCCGTCAAATGCATGATCTCCGATCGATGTGACGCTTACAGGGATCGTAATAACCGTAAGGCTTGTGCAATCCTTAAAGGCATTGCTCTCTATTGTTGTCACGCCTTCTGAAATGACTACTTCTTTGATGCTGTCTTTAATCGAAACCCACGGAACGTCACTAGACGCGCTCCAGTTTTGCATCGCTCCGGTGCCGGAAATCGTCAGTTTGCCATCATCATCTATGTTCCAGGTCAAGTCATCACCGCAGCTTCCAGAAGTGATCCTGTACGTGGCCTTAACCAAAACATTTCGTTCAGGCATGATGAATGTAGTCTTTGCGGATTTCACATCAGCAAATGTAACTGATCCCAAGACGGATTCCCACTTATCGAATACATATCCTTCGGGAGCTGCATCCGCAGTTACCTCAACCGTCTCACCTGCTTTGGCCTCAGTCTTGTCTGCTTTACCGGACGTTACTCCTACCTTAAACAGCTGAACGTAAGTTGCATTAACCGAGACATCACCTTCCGGCATGCTGAAAGTTGTCGTTGTAGAATTCACATCATCAAATATTACCGATCCCGTGGTAGCTTCCCACTTATCGAACACATATCCTGAAGGAGCGGCAGCAGCAGTTACCGTTACCTTCTCGCCTGCTATCGCATTGGTTATGTCAGCAGTTCCATCCGTTACCGTTACCGAATACTCCTTAATGAAATTGGCATAGATAGTAGTGTCACTATATGTCTCCGAATTAAATACGAAGGGATGGTCGAACTCCGGATCTGAATACCAGCCGTTAAATCTGTATCCGTTCTTCACAGGATCAGAAGGTTTGGTTAACTTTTCGCCGTAGGTAACAGTAGCCGTACTTAGAGGTGACGTTCCGTCCATGTAAGTCACTGTATACTTCTGTTTTTCAAAGACTGCCTTGATCTGAATATCGGTTACGAGATAATATGAATCTTCTATATCAATTGTAATCCTGTTATTCTTATCTATCATTGCCCCACCGGACAGCACCTGCCACTCTTTGAACACATAGCCTTTATTGGCGGTGGCTTCCAATGTCGGATGCAGATCATAGTAGATATCAGATTGTGTTACAGTTGCTGAACCATTACCATCAGTTGAAAGCGTAATTGTGAACTTCAATGCAACCTTGGCTTCGCCAGTACCGTCAAATACCATTATCGCCTTTTCTTCATCCAGACTGAAATACTTGGACGGATTCTCTCCGGGATGATAAGTTGCAAATCCGCTTGTAAAATCTTCAGGACTGTAATTATATTGCGGGATCCTCCATGTGGTCACACCAATATGGGCCCCATCGGTCAGTTTGCCCGTTAAGCGGACTACACGCGCACTGTATGAGTCGCCATAGTTATTCTCTGCACGGACATTGTTATCTTCGCCGTTCTTCAGATTTCCATATATGTATGTTTTTCCGGAAACATTGACGCTGCTCGCATGATTATATACACCGCCAAAACAGCAAGCTTCTGTGGCGTTAGTATAATTTGAAGTAATAGTTCCGCTATTAATATTCAGATTGCAAGGACGACGATCTGAGTTTCTTATCGAAACGCCGCCTGCGATAGGATTAGTTGTATTGCCTGCAAATATCGCTTCGTTACCGCATATAGTTCCGCCGTTTATGGTGAAATCAGAACAATACAACAAAACGCCGCCGGCATTATCAGTATTGTCTTCATTCGTAGCTTTGTTGCCGACGATAGTGCCGCCGTTCATAGTCCCCGTGGACCAGTTGAAACGTATTCCGCCGGCATGTCCTTTGGAATATCCGCCGGTGATAATACCACCCTTAACTACAACATCGTTACCAGACTTAAGATCCTTGTACTTAATGGCCGGCGAATGCGTTGCATCCGGTCTGCTGTCAGTAATCGTAAGGTTGCCGTTTTCATCAACGAAGATAACTCCGCCGCCGTCAGCAGGGGCAGTAAGATTTCTGTTGATGATGTAACCATTCAGATCAAGAACAACTGTCTTATCTGTGTAAAGCTGTGTATCTCCGGCACCCGCGGTAATATTCTGAGTCAGCTTTATGTTGCCGCCCGCACTTAACGCAGTCTGAAGCTCAGCCCAAGTCGTGATCTTCGAAGGTTCAACATAGTCAGTACCGCTGATCGTGAGCCATGTACTTGAATAAGTAGCCTTGGTTTCATCGTAATAGTCGTAATCAATAGAATAAGCTTTGAATTTAAAGGTATAGCCGTCAGCATAGCTTCCGCTGGTATAGCCCTTAAGGAAAAGATAATACGGATTACCTGCGGTACCATCGTCACAGTTTGTAACATCAACAAGATAGTACTTGCCGTCATCCATCTTGACGACATTCCACATATGGCGGCCAGCACCGGTACCCCCGTCCATATAACCGGAAACGGTGATGCATTCAATGCCATCGTCGTTAAAACTTGTCAGATCGCACAAGTATTTGAACGCCTTAGAATAACCTTCACAAACGACGTTGGTTGAGGGATCGTCATCAAAAACTGAAATCAGCTGCCAGGGATCGCCATAGGCAGCATTGTTATTAAGCGACTCATGGTCATACTCTACAAAAGTGCATATCTGATCACGGTAATACTTTAGTTTCTGATAGTCAGACTTATTCTGCGCAGCTGTTACAACGGCTTGGGCATTATTTTTTGCAAGATTCACGCGCGCGAGCTTGCCGCTGAGATTGGTCTCGTAAACAGGATCTTCACTTGTGGGATTTGCAGAATAACTTTTAGCAACAGCAAAATTCACAACCACCGGAAGATAAAATCTAATCTCTAACTCTGAATTATTAGTTCTCATACCAATGCTCGAACCATAACCCGCACCTACCGTCTTATCAAACCAATACAATTCTGACGGTAAATCCGCTAAAAGCGCGCTGTTGATCTTTGACCTGTCTATGCCGACCTTTTCAAACAATTTATCCAGCACATCTTCGTGAAACTGGCCTTTGTCATTTCGAATATACGGAAGGCCCAGATCAGCTGCAGTGAAGTAATCTTCCGAATAGCTTCCTTCAGAAAGTTGAATCTCAAACTCAGTGACGGAAATTTCTCCCTCAGCCACTTTTTTAATTTTCGGTACCAAAGCATCATAAATGACTTTATTCAGGCCTGTAAGCCTGCTTCCTGCGGTACCCGCTTTGCGTAAAGAAGGTTTCTTACCATAGAGCTTGTTCTCAATGAAAGTCTTGAACAACGCATCGTTGTCAGACGCTTTGTCTTCTTTACATACGATCGGAGGAAGCTTAACAATGATTTCATCATCGTCTTTAGTTTCATCCTTCGGCTTATCCTCGCCCTCGGATTCAGTCTTCTTGTCACTGTCAGTCTCAGGCTTCTTTTCGCCTTCGGTCTTGGGTTCTTCCTTGTCTTCAGGCTCGGTCTTCTCATCATCCTTGGTATCAGGCTTTTCCTCGCCATCAGCCTCTGTTTTCTTGCCGTCATCAGTTGAAGGCTTTTCTTCCTCCTTGGTCTCCGGCTCTTTTTCAGGTTCAGACTCAGGCTGCTTCTCATCCTCGGACTCAGTCTTCTTTTCGCCCCCAGACTCTGTCTTCTTGTCTTCAGGCTCCGTTTTCTTGCCGGAATCAGATTCGGTCTTCTTGTCATCCTCTTTTGCCGGCTTCTTTTCTTCTTCAGGCTTCTGTGTCTCTTCTTCCTTGGACTCAGGATCGTCTGCAGACACTTTAACTGCCTGCGCATCATCGATCTCTTTAGCGAAAACTATTGCAGGCATCATGCCCACTACCATTGCCACACTAAGCAAAACTGCCATTAAACGCTTAAATTTCATGCTGACCTCCTGATTCTTTGCTAAAGCTCCGATCTAAGATTACTTCCTGACCTTGACTTTCCTTCCTGAATTGGACTTCTTAAAGTACTTCCTGTATTTCCTTAACTTTGACTTCTTAACCTTAACGGTCTTGACCGACGAACCTTTGAGAGATTTCTTGACACCGGACTTTGTAAGTCTCGCAGTTCTCTTTATCTGGACGGTCTTAAGAGCCTTGTCGCCTGAAAATGCAAAAACTCCGATCTTCTTCAGTTTAGTGGAGCTTATCGAGAAAGTCTTGAGCTTTGCGCAGGCTCTGAACGCACTTGATCCGACAGTAAGGATTCCTGATCCTCCGTTCACCTTAACCAGCTTGCTGCATCCGTAGAATGCATAACTGTCGATAGACGTCACATTAGGGCCTATGAAAACAGTCTTAACCGTCGTGTCCTTATAGAAAGCTTTTCCGTGGATCCTGGTAACTTTGTAAATCACACCGTTGATTTCAACCGCGCCGCGAACGGAGACAGTCTCTTTCTTTTTGGCCATTCCGAAAAGCATTACAGTTCCGGTTCCGTCAACCGCAGGATTCGTGATTATGTATTCGTAATCGTCAACCGTGTTGTAATACCGGATCACCACATTGGGGCAGTCATCAAAAGCCGTCGGATCAACATTCGGCTTAAGTTTTTCATCCATATAAACGGTTTTAAGTCCGGTGCAGCCCTTGAAAGCTTCTTTCCCGATCGAAGTTACTGCTGACGGTATCGTAACACTCGTAATACCTGTAAATCCTGAGAATGCATAATCAGAGATCGAAGTGAGCGCATCAGGCAGTGACACTGATTTTGTTTTTCCTTTGCAGCCCGACCAAACAACTTTATCCGGACTGTTCCAATCAAACATATTGCCTGAACCGGTTACGATCAGATTGCTTCCGTCAACTCTCCACCACAGGTTATCTCCGCAATGGGTCAGATAATCCTGATTGCAGATCCTGAGTTCAGCAGAGTAGATCTTTAAAGTCTCATCGTCGTAAACATATTTAACGGTATCGTAAGGAAACTTAAAAGAATACCATTTACCCGCAACTCCGGTCGTATAAGTCTTGAAGAACAGTTTATCCGGATATCCGATGCTGCCGCTGTCACAGTTTGTAATATCGACATGATAATATTTCCCGTCGCTCATCCTTACGATATTCCACATGTGGCCTTCACCGTCCATATCGCCGGTTACGGTAATGCAGGAAATATCCGCCGCGAAATCAGTACGGTCGCACAAATACTTGAAAGCCTTAGAATAACCTTCACAGACAACATTTGTATCGGGATCATTATCAAACACCGAGACAAGCTGCCAGGGATCGCCATACGGATAATCATGAATTATCGGAGCAAAATCATAATATACAGCGTTACAAATCCACTCGCGATAGTAGTCCATTTTCTCATAATCAGACTTGATTTTAGCGGTCTCGATTATCGAATCAACATTGGAGATCGCCGTGTTTGCCTTATTGATCTTAGTCGGATCTGTTTTATAATTGCCGGCCGAATATGCTTCCGCAACAGTAAAATCCGTATCAAATGTATCATCGACGAAGTGTATCACGTATCCTTTTCCGTCATTATTATCAACTGCTTCTACACTCGGTAAATAAAGATTCACGCCTGTTGTTTTGTCATACCAATACAGTTCGTAAGGAAGATCCGCTAACAAAGACAGGTTGATCGCATTGAGATCAAACGGATACAGTGATTTGAACTTTTTGGACATTGCTTTATACGTTTCATCGGTAATATTCCCATTTTCTACGATTACGGAAACACCAATTTCATCAGCGGTCCACCACTTATCCGCAAGATCTGAAATGCCGACCGGAAAGTAAAACTCTGTAGAAGTTTCAGTTCCTTCAGCGACAGCTTTGATCTTGGGGACTATGGCATTGTATATAACTGCATCCAAACCCTTTAATTCGCTTCCGCGGCTTGGTATCGACTTAGCTCCGCGGCGCGCCGGCTTCTTATAAAACTTACCCTCAAGGTACTTGCCAAACAGGCTGTCGTTATCGGACGGACCTGTATCCTTGCTCGTTATAGCCGGCAGTTTACCCTTGATTACTTCAGGCTCTTTAGGCTCTTCTTTGGATTCTTTTTCCTTATCGGTTTCCGGGACCTCATCAACCCCGGCATCAGGCTCTCTTTTATCCGTGACCGCCGGAGCTTCCACAGTCTCGGTTTCCTTCGACGTTTCTGTCTCAGTTTCTTTGGTTTCCGGGACAGACTCTTCCGAAGGCTCAGTTACAGTTTCATCCTTTGTTTCGGGCTTTGTCTCTTCCCCGGGTTCAGATTCCTTTTCGTCTTTGGTATCAGGTGCCTGTTTTTCTGTTGCTTCGGGCTTTTTATCCTCACCCTGCTCCGGTGTCTTGTCAGAACCGGCTTTGGTATTCTTATCGCCGTCAGACTCAGCCTTTTTCTTTTCCTTGGGCTCAGTCTCAGTAGTCTGCTCTTCAGAAGTCTCGGAAACCTCCGTGTCATCCGCTTCAAAATCTATCTCTTTGGCAAATACCACAGCGGGCATGACCCCTAGGATCAATGCCGAACTGAGCACAAATGCCGTAAAACGCTTAAAAAGCATAAAACTCTCCGTTTCCATATTTTTATCCATAATAAATAATAAAAAGAATTTAGTATTTCTTCAATAGAAAAGTTATGGCAATTCAGTCTAAAAAATCTATGCCAAACAAAAGCACCCGCCTTTTGGCAGGTGTTTTGTAAGTAGATCTTTGCTTAAGATTACTTCTTTACCTTGACTTTCCTTCCGGAATTGGACTTTTTGAAGTACTTCTTGTACTTCTTTACCTTCGATTTCTTGACCTTAACCGTCTTTACCGAGGAACCCTTAAGTGACTTCTTAACACCGGACTTTGTAAGTCTGGTGGTCTTCTGGATGTTGACAGTCTTGAGCTTACTGTCGCCGGAGAATGCAAAGGAGCCGATCTTTTTCAGCTTAGATGACTTGATAGAGAAAGAGCTGAGCTTGGAACACTTGGCAAATGCGTATGTTCCGATCGTCATGACTCCGGTACCGCCGGAGACCGTAGAAAGATTCGTACATCCGTAGAATGCATAAGCGCCGATCGATCTTACGCTGCTCGGAATAGTTATGTATTTGAGGCTTGTGCAGCCGCTAAATGCATAGTCACCGATAGAGGTAACGCCTCCGGTCAAAGATACAGTCTCAATTGCATAAGCATAGTCTTTCCAGGGCGCAGGAGTGTCAGCTGTAAAATTCTCCATGGCACCGCTGCCATCGATCCTCAAGATTCCCGTATGATCCAAAGACCAGGTGAAATTTCCGCAGGTACCGTTATAATTCAGGGTCGTCGGGTAATCATTCTTGCACAAGGTAAGTTGTTCACTGCTGTACGAATTTAGCGTTTCTTCGTAATACTTAAAATACAAGGAAACAGCTACCGGTCCTTTGTCAGTATCCCAAATAACGTCATGTACGTATCCGTTCTTAACGTTTCCGCTGGCATAACCGATCAGGAATAAGGAATAATCGCTTACAGAACCGATATCACTATTGGTAACGTCGACAAGGTAACGCATATTGTTACCGAAATCCACGATGTTCCACATATGTCCTTCAGCTTCAGTTTCAGTGGTTCTGCGCGTTTCTCCTGAGACGAGCAGGCAGGATATGTTTTTATTGTTGAACGTTGAAAGATCACAAAGATACTTAAAAGCTTTTGCATAACCTTCACATACAACATCGGTGGATGAGTTTTTATCGAAAACCCATATCAATTGCCACGGATCACCATATGCTGTCGGATTATTGACTGCATCATGGTTATACTTTACTTGCGAACAGATATAGTTGCAGTAATATTTCAGCTTGTCGTAATCCCTCTTTGATTTTGCATTCTCAACAACCTTTTTGGCATTGCTGATCGAACTCTTAACAGTTTTTATCTTGTTGGTATTTACCGAATATGAACCCGCCTTTCCTTGATATGCACTTGCCACAGCAAAATAAACGGTAATTTTGCCGGTAAAATATCCTTTATCCCTGTTTTGGCTTAAACCGACATGCGGCGCAAAATAGCAACCTTGTGTCTTATCGTACCAATACATTTCAGACGGACAATCAGACAATAATGCGTTATGAATCAGATCGAGATTCAGATTCAGTTTTTTTATGAAAGCCGCACCGGCTTCTGCGGACAAGTATGACCCATCGATAAATGATTCGATTCCAAGTTCTTCTTTGGTGAAATCTACGTAATCAATTCCTGTATTATTTATTTCCACCGTAATTATGGTGTTGCTGAGAGACCCCTCGGCAACCTTACGGACTAGGGGTTTCAAGGCGTCATACACCTTCTTGTCATTGCCGGTCAGTCTGACGCCGGCATAAGAAGCTTTGAGAGCAGGATACTTCTCCGGGTAGAGGAGCTTATTAACGTAATTGTTGAAGAGTCTGTCATTTTCAGCAGGATCAGAAGACTTCGCCTTGACCTCAGGTTCTTTGGCCATAAATTCCTTGCCGGATTGCTGGTCCTTATCTGTTTCGGCAGGCTTTCCGCCCTCAGTCTCAGGCTCTTCTTCCTT
>CAMZBB010000007.1 GCA_947304405.1 uncultured Clostridia bacterium | reverse complement strand
GTGTCGACAATACTTGGCTGGCAACGGCCTGGGAAGATAGATTGCTGCCGGATTATACAAGTCCCTTCGCGCTAAACGCGGAGGGACTTTTTTTCTGAATTTTTGTTATAAAAATGTAATATTACAATTTACAAGATTTTTATTATTGGTAAAATTGATTCTGTAGTATGGATTTCCAATAAAACGAGGTATGAAAATGTCAAAGATTCTAATAGTTGATGATGATCCCGCAGTTGTTAATTCCACAGCCGACATGCTCAGGGCTTTCTCCTTTGAAGTGCTTACCGCTACTGACGGCAGAAAGGGATATGAGATAGCTGCAAATCAGTCTCCCGACGTAATAATCCTTGACTGGATGATGCCGGGATACAGTGGAATGCAGTTTATTACCGATTTCAGGAAACAGGGATATCAGACGCCTGTCCTTTTCCTGACGGGCAAGGGAGATCTTTCCTCAGATCAGGTCGAAGCTCTCCGCGCCGGCGCTGACGATTATCTTTCCAAGCCTTGTGATGCACAGGTCTTAAGAGAAAGACTCCGCGCGATGATCAGAAGAAGCGAATACAGTTCCAAGAAGAACGATAACGCCGGCAACCGCCATGAGTATTGCGGCGGCGAGTTGATCATCGACGGTGACGTTATGCAGGCTTTCAAGCATGAAGAATCCTGCGATCTTACCAACAGAGAGTTCCAGCTTTTGCAGTATCTTGAGCAGAACTGCGGAAGAGTTTGTTCGAGGTCAGAGCTTTTGAAGCAGGTATGGAAGTTTGACTTCCTTGGTGACGAGAGGACTGTCGACGTTACCATCAAGAGGACACGTCAGAAGATCGAACCTGACCAGAAGAACTTTAAATACATTCTTACTAGAAGAGGATTCGGGTATTTCTTCCCGAATGACCTGGCTTGAGCGTAATCTTGGCCACATCTGATTTCATGACTGTATTGAGCGAGAACTGGATTCTCGTTCTTGTCGGAGTGCTTCTGGTGCTCATGATCGGCTGCCTGATCGGATATCTGATCGGGAATACTTCCCTGCGCGGAAAGGTAACTGCGGGGATCGATGGCTTAGAGCGCGACAAGCAGATCCAGAAAGCCGTTCTCGATAATGTAGGTATCGGCATAGCCGTCTATGACAAGTCGGGAGCCATCTTCTGCAACGAGACCATCTTCAGATTCCAGGACTTCCTTAAAGGCGGGCTTCCCAAGACGATCGATGCCTTTCTGACTGATTTCGACAACGGCAATCAGCTGAAGTCCAATTATATCCTGAGCTGCGAAAACGGCGTAAACGTCGTCCGTGTAAATTACTGTGTCGGAAGAAAGATCTATGAGATCAAGGTTATCAGACGGACCGGTGACCAGGAGGACAAATACTTCTCCGGAGAGGTCTTAAACCTTGTAATCGTTGATGACATTACGCAGATCAAAGATGACGAAAGAAGGCAGAAAGACCTTGCCGCCAACGTCTCGCACGAGCTTAAGACGCCTCTTACTTCGATCAACAACTCCGTTTTCTCGATAATCAACGCTTGCGGAAAAGGCGCAATGCCCGACAGGAACAACCTCATCACATGGTCACAGAGGATTCAGGACAATTCGACAAGGATGCAGGATATCGTCAACGACTTCCTCGTCTTGTCACAGTGCTCTCATGCGAGCAAGATGGGGATCTTCGATATCAGGGAATGCGTTGATCAGGCTTACGCCGGCATGGCGGACTATCCCGGAAGCAGGGGAGTCGTTTTCTCGCTTCCCGACGATACGCCGATGCCGCTTCTGTACGGCAACCATAAGCTCATAATCAGGTGCATAATCAACCTCCTGACCAATGCGGTAAAGTACATAAATTACGAGGGCAAGACCGCCAGGAACCAGATCCATGTCAGTATCCTCATGATCGATGACAGGGTTGCCGTTCAGGTTGAAGATAACGGCAGGGGAATCCCGGCAAAGGACATAGACCATCTTTTCGAGAGGTTCTACAGAGTAGACAATTCAGGATCGCGCGAAGTAGGCGGTTCGGGAATAGGACTTGCGATCGCAAAAGAGATCGCTGAAATGCATGACGGCGTTATCAGCGTATCGTCAGTCTTCGGCAAGGGTGCGACGTTTACTTTGAGCCTTCCCACGGCAAAGGCCGTATTCAGCGGCGTAAGCCAGGATGCCAAGACAGGCGTCATCAGCGATAAGCCACTTTACAGGGCGGCTGCGTATTTCATGGGACTTCAGGAGTGTGAAGCCGCGAAATCAATGGGATATACGGATCTCGACAAGATCGTTTCCGAATATGAATCCATAAGCGAGACTGACGTTCCCGCACGCGACAAAGCATTGGCCGAGCTCCTCAAAGCGTTTGGCGAGGAAAGATTCCAAAGCCTTGAAGAAGAACTTCTCTATGTTGAGGATTTTGAAGAAGACGGACCGGTTACGGGACTTGAAGTAGAAGACATTGCGGAAACGGAGCAGACCGTGCAGGAAGTCCAGACCGAGCAGCCTTCTGTTCAGACAGTTCCGGAACAATCTGCAGACGAAGTTTCTGTACAGACCGTATCTGAGACCGTTACGGGAACTACTGAAGCAGATGCCATAAGCCAGGAGGAATTCCTCAAGCAGGAGTTCGAAAGAGTGCAGGCAGAAAGAGCTGCCGAAAGGGCTGAAGCTGAAAGGATAGAGAAGGAGCAGCAGCTTCTTGCAAAGGAAGAGGCCAGAAAACTCCTCACACAGCCTGTGGTCCAGATCAGCGCGGATCAGAAGAAGACCGTATCGCAGATCAACAGGGAATCCCTGGACAAAAAGACTATACACCCTATTGCATCGGGAAAAAGGTATAATAGGGGTCGCACTGCGTCGGGAGGCGACGACGCAAACGCTTCCAAGCCTGAGCAGGGCAATGAGAAAGCGCCGGGTGAGATCAAGTCATCCCTCAAGAAGATACTTGACGATTCACAGCCTCAACATTTGAAGTAAACGGAGTGTCTTTGTGGAAGACAACAATGTAAATAGATCAAAACCTTATGCCTATGAGATCGAGGGCGGTGTACCGCTCCGGGGCGACATAGATATAAGCGGAAGCAAGAATGCCGCTCTCGGCATCATTGCAGCATCTGTAATGGTAGACGGTCCCTGTACCCTTGAGAACGTACCCGATATCTCGGACGTCAAGGTCATGTTCGATCTGTGCAGGTCACTGGGCGCGATCGTTGATGAGATAGACACCCATACTTTCAGGATCGATCCTACGACCATCAACACATACAAGGCATCAGGTCCGCTGGTGTCCAAGATCCGCGCATCCTACTATCTGATGGGAGCACTTCTGGCACGCTGCGGCAAGGCTTCGATAAGGCTTCCGGGCGGATGTGATTTCGGCCAGAGACCTATAGACCTTCACCTTAAGGCTTTCCAGCTTATGGGTGCGAAGGGCGCGAGACCTTCGGAGATCAACAGCGGCATAGTCAACTTGACGGCCGAACCGCTCCACGGAGCAAAGATCTATCTTGATATCGTCAGCGTCGGAGCTACGATAAATGCCATGCTCGCAGCCTGCAAGGCCGAGGGCAGGACAGAGATAATCAACGCGGCAAAAGAGCCCCACATCGTTGACGTTGCAAACTTCCTCAACTCGATGGGTGCGCACATCAAGGGCGCGGGTACTGACATTATAAAGATCACGGGCGTCCCGTTCCTTCCGGGCAACTTCACGTATTCGATAATCCCCGACCAGATCGAGGCCGGTACTTACATGATCGCAGCTGCCGTCACCAAAGGCGACGTGACGATCCACAATCTGATCCCTACGCATATGGAGCCGCTTTCGGCGAAGATGAGGGAAATGGGATACCAGATCGAAGAAGGAGACGAATCGATCAGAGTCTACTTAAACGATCCTTCTGACGAGATATATTCGACAAGCGTTAAGACATCGCCTTATCCGGGATTCCCGACCGACCTGCAGCCGCAGACAGTCGTTCTTCTCTGCTCGGCCGAAGGACAGAGCCGCATGCACGAGAACGTCTGGCAGAACAGGTTCCAGTATGTTCCCGAGCTTGCGAAAATGGGCGCAAACATCAATGTTTACGAGCGCATCGCATGGGTCAACGGCATTACCAGGTTTATGGGAGCTACGGTAGAAGCGACCGATCTCAGGGCCGGAGCCGCACTTGTCTGTGCAGCGCTTGCCGCAGACGGAACGTCTTACATCAACCACGCGAACAGGATCGATAGAGGTTACGAGCATATAGTACAGAAGCTTACCTCGCTCGGTGCGAAGATCAAGCGCGTGAACATAGAAGAATACAGCGAAGAGGATACCGAGGCATGACGGGACCCGACAGGATAGTTCCCCTTTATTCTTCAAGCAGCGGCAATTCCACTTTGATCAAATCGAACGGGGCATACATACTTATCGATTGCGGCGTATCATGCAAGATGACTACGCAGGCCCTGATCCAGAGCGGCGTATATCCTGATGATATTTCAGCGATCTTTCTTACCCACAGGCATACAGACCACATCAACGGCGTTAAGATATTTTCGAAAAAATACCACACGCCGATATATGCCACGAGCGCGACGCTCGCTCCCTTAGACGAGCTCTATTCACCGGTCACGGCTATCGATGAGAACGATATCGTTAAGCTCGAAAACGGGCCTGAGGTAAGGGCTTTTCCCACGCCTCACGACGTTCCCGGGTCAGTTTGCTACAGGGTGATCAATCCCGAGAACGGAAATTCCATCTCCGTCATGACAGATCTCGGGCGTGTAACCGAAGGCATGAAGGGCTTTGCCAAAAAGAGCGATGTCATATTGCTCGAGTCCAATTACGATCCTTACATGTTAGAGCACGGACCTTATCCTTATCCGCTGAAAAAGCGGATTTCGGGAGGTCACGGGCATATAAGCAACCCCGAGTGCGCGCAGGCTGCGGAATTTTTTATCGCAAACGGAACGAGAAGATTCATATTGGGACACCTTTCGCCTCATAACAACACCGAGGAGATAGCTGTCGCAACGTTTGTTGATCATCTCGCTGACAAAGGGCTTGTCAAAGACTCGGATTACGAGTTGCGCATTGCCCGCAAATCAGAGCCCACGGAAGGATATGTGCTGTGAAGATCAACGTGATTTCACCGGGAAAGATAAAGGATAAGTGGCTTAAGGACGGAATAGCCGAGTATCAGAAAAGAATATCCCGTTTCTGCACGCTTGAATTCATCGAAGTAAATGAAGTCCCTGACTCAATCCCTACGGATGAGGCATTAAGACGCGAGGGTGAAGCGATCCTTGCGCGAGTGAAGCCGGGCGACGTTTTGTGGGCAATGGACTTAGGCGGCGAGAACGTCACTTCTGAAAAACTGTCCGAATACCTCATGTCAGATATCGAGAAGGGCGGCGGAACGCTCGCTGTTGCGATCGGAGGAAGCAACGGTTTGTCTCCTGAAGTCAGAAAACGCGCATCAAGAAGGATCGCTTTCGGCAATGTAACGCTGACGCACCTGATGACGAGGCTGGTTCTGGCAGAACAGCTTTACAGGGGTTTTCGCATAGCCCACGGAGAAAAATATCATAAATAGTTCAGAATAATTTCTTTATTGCACTAAAGAAAACTATTGACAGCATAAGGGTATGTTGTTACAATCCTTTAGTCAACTAAAGTAGGAGGGCGTATGGGCAATAAATATTACACACCGGACGGATTTACGGATCAGCTCCCCGGCGTTTGCGCATTTAAAAGAGAATTAGAGGCGCGTCTCAGGAACCTCTTCCTGATGAACGGCTATGACGAGATCGAGACTCCGGGAATAGAGTATTTCGATGTATATAAGAGCTTCGTTGCGGAAGAGGAGCTTTATAAGTTCACCGACGGCAAGGGAAGGCTCCTTTGCACAAGATATGACGGGACCATCCCGGTCGCAAGATATGCTGCGGGCAGAAACGATACTCTTCCCATAAGGTTATCTTATATTGAGAACATGTACCGTGCCGGCCAGATCGGCGGCGGCAAGCAGAGCGGATTCACGCAGGCGGGAATTGAGCTTTTAGGCGCTTCCGGATCAAAGTCCGATGCCGAAGTGCTTGCTCTCGCCATCAAGTCCGCATTGGAATTGGGCCTTACGGATCTTCAGGTATCCGTGGGACAGGTTCAGTTCTTTAAGGGTCTCTCAAGGCAGCTCGGCCTCTCGGGTGAGACGATCGCAAAAGTCAAGGCTGCGATCTCCAACAGGGATTCAGTAACTATCGAAAAGCTCGATCTGAGCCGTGAAGACAAGGATACTCTCCTCATGATCACCGAGTCCGGAGGCACATACGACACGATCGACAACATGCTTCCCAGAGTCACGGACGAAGGAGCAAAAGCGGCCCTCGGAAACATCAAGGAGATCCTGGACATCATGGAGCGCTACGGATACCTCAAGTATGTGTCCGTTGACCTTGGACTAATCGAGAGCATTGATTACTATACCGGCATGGTATTCAAGGGATATACATACGAAGTAGGCTTCCCGGTTTTCGGAGGCGGAAGATACGATGACGTGTCCAAGACTTTCGGCAAAGACATGGCAGCTGTAGGATTCTCGATCTCGCTGACGCTTGCCATCACAGCTCTGATGAGACAGGACAAATTCACTCCCGCTGCCGGCGCGACTGTAATCGTCGGAGGTGATTTCGAGACAGCCATTGCTACTGCAGAGGCCCTCAGAGCTGAGGGAACCGCGGCAGTCCTCGATACGACCGGAATGACCGAAGAAGAGCTTGATACCTATGCAAAGGCAAGAGGCATCGAGACCATTATGTATATGAACGGAGGTGAAGCCTGATGCTTACAATAGCTTTATCAAAAGGCAGGCTCGCCGATCAGACACTGGATCTGATGGAAAAGGCAGGATATGACGTTACCGCTGCGCGTGAGAAATCAAGAAAGCTTATCCTTGAGGACCAGGATGCAGGCCTGAGGTTCATCCTTGCAAAGCCTTCGGACGTGCCGACTTACGTTGAGTACGGTGCAGCCGATATCGGAGTCGTAGGAAAGGATACGCTCCTTGAGGAAGGCAGACAGCTCTATGAGGTATTGGATCTCGGTCTTGGCAGATGCCGCATGTGTGTTGCAGGCCCCGCCGCTTTGAAAGACAAGCTCGACGATATCCCGAACAAGCGTGTCGGAACAAAGTATCCCAACATCACAAGGAACTATTTCGAGGGCGTCAAAAAAGAGAGCGTTGAGATAATCAAGCTCAACGGTTCTGTTGAGCTCGCACCGCTGACGGGCCTTGCAGAGGTCATCGTCGATATAGTCGAATCAGGAAGAACGCTTTACGAGAACGGACTTGATGTGCTTGAGACCGTTGCCGATATCTCCGCAAGACTCGTTGTTAACCGCGTGTCGATGAAGATGAAGGCCGACGAGATCAAGCCCATGATCTCCAAGCTTCGTGAGGCTTTAGAAGAAGGAGAAACATAATATGCGCTGCAAACTCGTGGAAGGCACAAAGGAAAACCTGAAAGTTACAGTCGAAAAGCTCGGGATCAGGGGCAAGATGGACTTAAAGCCCGTCATCGACACTGTACAGGCAGTAATCGACAACGTCAGGGAGAATGGTGACAACGCGCTTCTCGGATACACTGAGAAGTTCGACGGAGTAAAGCTCGAGGCAAAAGACCTCAGAGTCACCGACGAAGAGATCGCAAAGGCAAAGACCGAAGTCGATCCCGAACTGATGAAAGTCATGGAGAAAGCCGCTGCCAATATCAGGAGATTCCACGAGCACCAGAAAGAGCAGGGCTTCATGGCCGACAACGGCAAGGGCGCGCAGGTAGGCGTCAGAGTAAGGCCGATCACCACCGCAGGCATCTACGTTCCGGGCGGTACGGCACCTCTGCCTTCAACAGTCCTTATGGATGTTATCCCTGCTTCAGTCGCAGGCGTTAAGAGAATTGTTTTCGCTACTCCGCCGAGAAAGGACGGCAGCATTGCTCCCGTTATCCTCGCAGCTGCTTCGATCGCAGGCGCGACCGAGATCTACAGGATGGGCGGATCCCAGGCTATTGCCGCAATGGCTTACGGCACTGAGACGATCCCAAGGGTAGACAAGATCTGCGGCCCTGGAAACATTTACGTCAACACTGCGAAGAGACTGGTTTACGGACAGGTCGATATCGACATGTTCGCAGGTCCTTCGGAGATCCTGATAATCGCCGATGATTCCGCAAACCCGGAATTCGTAGCGGCAGACATGCTCTCCCAGGCAGAACACGACAAGATGGCATCGGCCATCGTTCTGACCGATTCGAAAGAACTTGCAGAGAAGGTCCTCGAAGCTGTAGACAGAAGATCTGATGCAGCAGAGAGAAATGCGATCCTTGAGAAGTCCCTTGCGGATTACTGCGCAATAATCGTGTGCGACAGCCTCGATACGGCAGTCGGTTTCTCAGAGGAGATCGCTCCCGAGCACTTGGAACTCTGCGTCAGGGATCCCGAGAAGTTCTCTGAGAAGATAGGCAACTGCGGTGCGATGTTCCTGGGCAACTGGACACCCGAGCCTCTTGGAGATTATTTCGCAGGACCGAACCACACGCTTCCTACTTCAGGAACCGCAAGGTTCTTCTCGCCTCTCAACACGGGCGACTTCTATAAGAAGATGAGCGTGATCAATTATACACGCGAAGCGCTTTTGGACGTCTACAAGGATGTTGCGGCATTCGCGGACAGCGAGGGTCTGACCTGTCACGCTGCAGCAGTCAGATCCAGATTCGAGGAATCATGAGCAAATACTGGAACAAAACCATAAATGAGACTACTCCCTACGTCGCGGGCGAACAGCCCAAGGCGGGGGAGAAGATCATAAAACTCAATACCAACGAGAACCCTTTTCCGCCGTCAACGAATGTGCAAAAAGCCATCGCTGATTTTGACATCACCACATTAAGGCTTTATCCGGATACGAATGCGACGTCGATAGTGAATGCCGTTGCCGCAGTCGAGAACGTTAAGCCGTCACAGGTCTTTGTCGGGAACGGCTCCGACGAGGTTTTAGCGCTATGCTTTCAGACGTTTTTTGAAAAGGCCTGCGATACGGAACTGCCGGTTTTGACGCCCGAGTTCTCATACAGCTTCTACCCGGTTTATGAGGAGTTCTACAGGATCCGCTCAAAGAAGATCCCGCTCAGAGAGGACTTCAGGCTCGAGCCTTCAGATTATGTCGGAGTCCCCAACTGCGGCATCGCGATTGCAAATCCGAACGCACCGACTTCAAGAGCGATCTCCTTAAATGATGTTTCAAAGATCTGCGAAGCAAACCCTGATTCAGTCGTGCTGATCGATGAGGCTTATGCGTATTTTGAAGAAGAGTATGAGACGGCTGTATCACTGCTGCCCAAATATCCCAACCTCTGCGTTGTCAGAACGACTTCAAAATCCTACAGTCTGGCGGGCCTGCGCATCGGTTACGCGATCGCTTCGGAGGAACTCATAGAAGGGCTTTTGAGAGCGAGGGATTCCTTCAATTCATATCCGGTTGACAGGCTTGCGCAGGCGGTTGCTACTGCTGCCATATTGGATGTTGACTATCACAAGAAGTGCAGGGAGGAACTGCTCAAGATAAGAAGGTATACGGCGGACGAACTTAAAGCTCTCGGTTTTGAGATGCCGGATTCGTCGGCAAACTTCCTTTTTGCCAAACCGCCCAAGTGCATTGATGCCGAAACGTTATATAAAAATCTTAAAGCAAAGGGTATACTTGTAAGGTATTTCAAAACGCCCGGGATAAACGACCGTCTCCGCATTTCGATCGGAACGATGGAGGAGATGAAGGAGTTTATCAAAGCCGTCAAGGAGGAGATAACAAATGCCGAGAACAGCTGAGATCTCAAGAAAGACAAAGGAAACCGACATCACCGTTAAGGTAGATCTTGACGGAAACGGAACCTATGACATTGATACGGGTGTGGGATTTTTCGACCACATGCTGTCCGCTCTTTCAAAGCATTCCGGAATCAATATGGATATCAAGTGTGTTGGTGACCTGGCTGTAGATGCACATCACTCGGTAGAGGATGTCGGCATCGTGCTTGGCGAAGCAGTTGCCAAGGCATTGGGCGACAAGGTCGGCATCAGGAGATTCGGTTCCTGCGCGGTTCCCATGGATGAAGCGCTCGGAAAGGCGATCATCGACATTTCGGGCAGACCGTTCATCGTTTTCGACGCTGAATTCTCAGGCGACAGGTGCGGTGAGATGGATACGCAGCTCTTTGAAGAATTCTTCAGAAGCTTCGCTTTCAATGCAGGCATCACGCTTCACATCAGCGCGCCTTACGGCGTGAACGATCACCACAAGGCAGAGGCCATGTTCAAGGCACTGGCAAGGGCATTGAGACAGGCAACTGAGATCGATCCCAGATTTGAAGGTCAGGTCGTCTCCACAAAAGGTAGCTTATAATTTCACGGAGGATATAAACATGCTTATTAAGGATACCGATTTTATCGATCAGCCGATGCTCTCAAAGGGCAAGGTAAGGAACATCTACGATCTCGGAGATTCTCTGCTTCTCGTCGTTACAGACAGGATTTCCGCTTTCGACGTCATCTTCGATGAACTGATCCCCGACAAGGGAAGAGTCCTTTCATCTATCTCAGAGTTCTGGTTTGACTTCACAAAGGACATCATCCCGAACCATGTCATCACGACTGACGTTTCCAAGTATCCGATGGGATTCGACAAGTACAAGGAAGAGCTCCAGGGCAGATCAATGCTCGTTAAGAAGGCTCAGATGCTTCCTGCAGAGTGCATCGTAAGAGGTTACCTCGAAGGTTCCGCTCTCAAGGAATACAAAAAGTCCGGTACAGTCGGCGGCATCAAGATGCCTGAGGGCATGCTCCAGGGTGACAAGCTACCCGAGCCTTTATTTACTCCTTCCACAAAGGCTGATGAAGGCCACGACATCAACATCACATACGAGCAGCTCGTTGACCTTATCGGCGAAGCTGACGCTTCCGCTCTGAGAGACGCATCTCTTGCGCTTTATAAGAAGGTATCCGAGTTTGCGCTCACAAAGGGACTTATCCTTGCGGACACAAAGTTCGAGTTTGGTAAGATCGACGGCGTTCTCACAGTATGCGACGAGATGTTCACACCTGACTCTTCAAGATTCTGGGATGCAGCAGAGTATGAACCCGGACACGCTCAGAAGAGCTTCGACAAGCAGTTCCTCAGAGAGTGGCTTGAGACACTTGATTGGGATAAGACGTATCCGGCTCCGACTCTTCCTCAGGAGATCATTGACAAGACGGCCGCCAAGTACCGTGAGTGCTACTCACGTATAACAGGAAAGGAAATCTGATCCTTTGATTGCAATCATAGATTACGGAATGGGCAATCTCGCTTCAGTGGCGAAAGCCCTCAAATACCTGAATTACGATTCTGTCATTACGAGTGACGCCAAGGTGATATCACAGTCATCGGGCGTCATCCTTCCCGGTGTCGGCGCTTTTGCACCCGCCATGGAGAATCTCAGGAACAAGGGATTGGACGGCGTCATCATCGATTCCGCATTCAGCGGTAAGCCTTTCTTAGGCATCTGCCTCGGCATGCAGCTTCTGATGGACGGCTCAAAGGAAGGCGTCAATTTAGGTTCCGCAATGGGTGATTATGTGACAGGCCTCGGAATCATTCCGGGAAGGGTCAGAAGATTTGAGACGCAGGACCTCAAGGTTCCGCAGATCGGCTGGAACAAGTTGGTTGACTGCACGGGATCGCTCTTAAACGAAGGTGACTATGTCTATTTCGTGCACTCATATTACTGCATTCCCGAGCATAAAGATGACATAGCAGGATATGCGGAATACGGCATTAAATACTGCGCATCAGTGGAGCATGATAATGTTTTCGCTACGCAGTTCCACCCGGAGAAGAGCGGCGAGGCCGGCCTCCAGATCCTTAATAAATTTGCGATGAGGACCAGATAATGATAATACTGCCCGCAATCGATCTGATCGGCGGAAAATGCGTCCGCCTCAGGCAGGGAAAATACGATGACGTTACCGTTTACAACGATTCTCCGCTCGACCAGGCATTTGCCTTCAGGGACATGGGTGCCGAGTGGATCCATGTCGTTGATCTTGATGCCGCGAAAAGCGGTGTCCCCGAGAACCACCTGATCATAAAAGAGATCGCGGAAAAGACCGGACTCAAAGTCGATACCGGCGGCGGGATCCGTAACATGGACACGCTCGCACGCTGGATCGAAGATTACGGAGTATCGCGCGCGGTCCTGGGAACCGCAGCGGTCAAGGACCCTGAATTCACCGCAAACGCCATTGCGAAATACGGCGAAAAGGTAGGAATAGGCATAGATGCCCACGACGGTTATGTTTCCGTAAACGGATGGACTTCAGACTCCACGCTCAAAGCCGTTGATTTCGCGCTCAAGTGCAAAGAGATCGGAGCAAAGACGGTAGTATTTACTGACATCTCCAGAGACGGAATGCTCACCGGCCCGGCAACGGAAGCTACTAGGGAAATGGTGGAGAAGACGGGTCTGGACGTTATCGCATCGGGCGGTATCGGATCCGATTCTGATGTTGAGCTCATCAAGACATCCGGCTGTGCCGGCGTGATAATCGGAAAAGCAATCTACGAAGGAAAGGTGGATCTGGCAAAGTGCTTACGAAACGCATAATCCCGTGCCTTGACGTCAAGGACGGACGGGTCGTTAAAGGCGTTAACTTCGTATCCTTAAGGGATGCGGGCGATCCTGTCGAGTGCGCGAGAACATATAACATGTCCGGCGCCGACGAGCTGGTCTTCCTTGACATTACGGCGACGCTCGAATCCCGCGATACGACCGTCGAGATGGCACGCCGTGTGGCTGAACAGGTTTTCATACCGTTTACCGTCGGCGGAGGCATCCGTACGACAGACGACATCAGGGCGCTCCTTAATGCGGGCGCAGACAAGGTGTCGCTCAATTCAGCGGCAGTAAAGGATCCCGACTTCATCAAGCGCGCTTCTGACATGTTCGGTTCGCAGTGCATAGTTGCGGCGATCGACGTCAAATCCAGAGCCGGTGATGACAGATTCCCCTCGGGATACGAGGTCGTTATCGCAGGCGGAACAAAACCCACAGGACTTGATGCTCTTGAATGGGCTAAAAAGGCCGTTGACCTGGGAGCAGGTGAGATCCTTCTCACATCGATGGACAAGGACGGGACAAAGTCCGGCTATGACAACGTCATAACTTCCATGATCTCAAAAGCCGTGGGTGTTCCCGTGATCGCATCCGGCGGGGCGGGAAGCTTAAAGGATTTCGAGGATGCCATAGTTTACGGTCAGGCAGACGCGGTGCTGGCTGCCAGCCTGTTCCATTTCGGCGAGATCGCGATCAGCGACCTCAAGAAATACCTTGCGGCAAAAGGGATTCCTGTAAGAGAGATCCCCGAAAGCCTCAGCATGTGGGCGAACATGAAGAAGAACAGCGATGGCCTTGTTCCTGCGATCACGCAGGATCACGAGACGGGCGACGTTCTCATGATGGCTTACATGAACTATGAGGCATTCCGCCTGACATGTGAGACCGGCTATATGCACTACTATTCAAGGTCGCGCAAGGCTCAGTGGAAAAAAGGCGAGACTTCGGGACATTTCCAGAAGGTCATCAGCGCAAGCATCGACTGCGACAGGGATACGCTCCTTTATAAGATCGATCAGACCGGCGCGGCATGTCACACAGGCAACCGCTCATGCTTTTATACTGCCCTTGATGAGTGGGATTATCTTAAAGACAACAAAGAAGAATAAGGAGAAAACGATATGGACATCATGAGAGAGCTTTACAGCGTTATCACCGACAGAAAAGCGAATCCGGTAGAGGGTTCCTACACAAATTATCTTTTCGACAAGGGAACGGATAAGATCTCCAAGAAGGTCGGTGAGGAGGCCGTAGAGGTCGTAATTTCCGCTTCACAGCGCGACAGGAAGGCGACGATCGCCGAGATCGCGGATCTTCAGTACCATCTTCTCGTTCTGATGGTCGACAGAGGCATCACGATCGATGATATCGAGGCTGAACTCAGATCGCGCAGAAGTTAATATTATGTTGACTTTTTCAGGGTGGCTGTGATAGAATCTTTTCGCTAACCCGCAAGGGGGCTTTTTTAGTTTGCGTGCAAAACGGCATAAGAAAGCCCTGTAAGGCAAGGAAACAAAGGTTTCGGAGGTATTAGGACCATGGCAAAGGCCGGTGCTCGTGATAAGCTGACCCTCGCATGCACAGAGTGCAAGCAGAGGAACTATCAGACATACAAGAACAAGAAGAACAATACAGAGAGGCTTGAGCTCAAGAAGTTCTGCCCTTTCTGCCGTAAGCACACCATTCATAGGGAATCCAAGTAATCCCGAGGGACTATAAGATGGCTGAGAAGAAGGGTAACATTTTCAAGCGTATCGGGAAGGCGTTTTCTGACGTCATCGCGGAACTGAAGAGAGTCACATGGCCCACCAAGGAGAAGCTTGCGAAGACTTCTGCAGTTGTTCTGCTGGTCATCGTATTTTTCGCCGTATATCTTACGATCATCGGATCCGGCGGACGCTGGGTATTAGATAAGATCGGTTTCTACAACATCGTAGAGACGACCGCAACTACGGCCGAGTCCGGAGAGACTACAGCTGCGTCCGAGACGACAGCCGCTTCCGAGACTACTACCGAGTCAACTGCGGGCTAAGGTGTCCCAATATTTTAGGAGTTATATAAATGCCGGATAACAATGAAGCCAAGTGGTACATAATCCATACCTTCGGCGGTTATGAGAAGAAGGTAAAGACTTCTATAGAGAACTATGCAAGAGCCCAGGGGATGGAGGATATCATCCAGCAGGTCTATCTGCCTACTGATATCGTCGTTGAGACAAAGAACGGCAAGCGCAAGGAAGTTGAGAAGCTCAGATTCCCTAACTACCTGTTCCTGAAGCTCGTTTACGGCAATAATGATAAGGTCGACAAGGACCTGTGGTACAAGATCCGCAACACCAACGGTGTTACGGGCTTTGTCGCACCGGATCCCAACAAGCCGTCCCCGATGACGGAAGAAGACCAGATCAAGATGGGTCTCATCGTTCCTACGAGCGTTGAGGTCGATTACAAGGTTGGTGACCTCATCATCATCACCGACGGTCCTTTCAAGGACAGCAAGGCTGTCGTTAAGGACATCAACGAAGAGAAGCAGCAGGTTACTGTCACGGTATCGATGTTCGGCCGTGAGACGCCTGTAACGCTCGACTTCATCAAGGTAAGGAAAGTCTAAAGTTTATTACTGGCCTACGGGCCATTGATAATAAAAATCTATTTGGGAGGTGGCCAAGTATGGCTAAGAAAGTCACAGGTTATGTAAAGCTTCAGATACCTGCAGGCAAAGCAACACCCGCGCCGCCGGTCGGACCAGCTCTTGGACAGCACGGTATCAACATCGCGCAGTTTGTCAAAGAGTTCAACGAGAGAACAGCTAAGGACGCAGGTCTCATCATTCCTGTAATCATTACAGTTTATGCAGACCGTTCGTTCACGTTCATCACGAAGACTCCGCCGGTACCGGTTCTTCTTAAGAAGACTGCAAAGATCGAGAAGGCTTCAGGACGTCCGAACACAGAGAAGGTAGCTACAGTCACAATGGATGACTGCAGAGAGATCGCTAAGATCAAGATGCCTGACGTTAATGCGTCCGATGTAGAGGCATGCGCAAGAATGGTAGCAGGTACTGCACGTTCTATGGGCATCGTCGTTAAGGATTAAGAAAGGAGAACGTAAGCTATGAATAAAGGCAAAAGATATGCCGAGCTCGCAAAGCTTGTAGACAGATCCGTTCTCTATGATCCTACAGATGCCGCTAAGCTCGTATGCGAAACAGGTAAAGCAAAATTCGATGAGACAGTAGAGCTCCACGTCCGTTTGGGTGTTGACTCACGTCATGCTGACCAGCAGGTCAGAGGCGCTGTTGTTCTTCCTCACGGAACAGGACGCACTAAGAAGGTTCTTGTCCTCGCTAAGGGTCCCAAGGCTGATGAGGCAACCGCAGCCGGTGCAGATTTCGTTGGTGACGACGATATGATCAACAAGATCCAGAACGAGAACTGGTTTGATTTCGACGTAATCGTAGCAACACCCGACATGATGGGTAAGCTCGGCCGTCTCGGTAAGGTATTAGGTCCTAAGGGACTCATGCCTAACCCTAAGGCAGGCACAGTTACCATGGATGTTGCAAAGGCTGTTAACGAAGTTAAGGCCGGTAAGATCGAATACAGACTCGACAAGACCAACATCGTTCACTGCCCGATCGGAAAGGTCTCTTTCGGACCTGAGAAGATCGAGGAAAACCTCAAGGCGCTCATGGAAGCCATCATCAAGGCTAAACCGGCTGCTGCGAAGGGCCAGTACATCAAGAACTGCTCCATCGCAACGACAATGGGCCCCGGAATCAAGATCAACGCTACAAAGTTCGCTTGATTCCAATTACTTAACAATTAAATACCTATCCTGCCAAAGACAGCGGGTGAAGTCATTGAAATATGATTTCTGAAATGTCCGGTTACCGGACGGCCGGCCGAGGAAGGAGCTTTTAATTCTTTAAGGATTAATCTGTCCCCCTTGGTTTGAACCGCTAGGCTCGAAGCACAGGGGGTTTTTAATTACAAAATACTACAAGGAGGAAAAACCAATATGCCCAGTGAAAAGATTCTGGCAGCTAAGCAGCAGCGTGTTGAAGATCTCACATCTGCGCTCAAGGGTGCTACAACATATGTATTTGTTGCTACCCGCGGACTTACTGTAGCTCAGGACACAGAGATGCGTGCAGAGCTCCGTAAGAACGGCGTTAAGTTCGAGGTTATCAAGAACACTGTTCTCAGACGCGTTTTTGCTGATCTTGGCTTCGAAGGACTTGATGATGTTTTCAAGGGCCCTACCGCTGTAGGATATTCCAATGACATCATCGCTCCTGCAAAGATCCTTGCAAAGTTCAGCGAGGACTTTGAGCCCATGGAGATCAAAGGCGGCATCATTGATGGTAAGGTCTCATCAGTTAATGATGTTATCGCACTGTCCAAGGTACCGGATCCGGAAACACTCCAGACACAGGTTGCATATTCTTTGCTTTTCCCTTTTACAAAGCTCGCTATGCTTGTAAAGGCAGTTGCAGAGAAGAAGCAGGAAGAAGGCGGCGAGGCAGCTCCCGTAGCAGCACCCGCAGCAGAAACAGCAGCAGTTGAGGCGCCCGCAGAGGCTCCCGCAGAAGAAGCTGCACCCGCGGAAACACCCGCAGAGTAATTAGCTAAAATTTCATAGGAGGAAACTTAAAATGGCTAGTGAGAAAGTTACAAGCATTCTTGAAGAAATTAAGGGCCTTTCCGTAATCGAGCTTTTCGATCTTGAGAAGGCTATTGAAGAGGAATTCGGCGTATCCGCAGCAGCAGTAGCAGTATCAGCAGGTGCTGGTGCAGGCGCTGGCGCAGCAGCTGCTGAGCAGACAGAGTTCACAGTTATGCTCAAGAGCTTCGGTGATTCCAAGATGGGCGTTATCAAGGCTGTCAAGGATGTACTCGGCATGGGTCTTAAGGAAGCTAAGGAACTCGTTGAGAAGGCACCTGTTGCCCTCAAGGAGAACGTTTCCAAGGACGAGGCTGATGATCTCATGAAGAAGCTCGCTGATTGCGGCGCTGAGCTCGAGATCAAGTAATTCTTTATAACTTTAAAAGTAACTTTAAGGGTGTCTCATTTGAGGCACCCTTATGTTATTATTTCACTATGGGACTCGATAACGACAATGTATTTCAGGAATTATTCGATGAGCAGACCGCGAAGATACCGGTCCTGTTCAGGATGAACAGAAAGCGCCGCAAGGTGCAACTCATCATCCTCGCCGTACTCGGCTTTATCGCAGCCCTCCTTATCACTGCGTTTTACGGCACGGGAAAGTATGAACATATCGAATCGGGCGTTACGGGACGCGGATTGGGATTCAACAATTACGATTACACTTTTCTTGTTGCGTTCATCATCGTCATGGTGATAATAGTTCTGCTTGCCGCATGGATGGTCATAACCGAACTGTGCGAAAAGAGGGCATTTGCCAAAGCTTCCAGGCTCGCCAACATGATATTCTTATCCGAGCGGCACAGAGACGAAGTAAGAAGGCAAAACGACAGATTGTTAAAGCGTTATTAAACCCTTGACTAAATAACTCCGAGTAGATATAATTTCAAAGCACCTTTTATGGCGGCATAGCTCAGTTGGCCAGAGCGTCCGGTTCATACCCGGCAGGTCGTAGGTTCGAATCCCACTGCCGCTACCATAAAAGGCCCGTTGGTCAACCGGCTAAGACGTCGCCCTTTCACGGCGGAGTAACGAGTTCAACTCTCGTACGGGTCACCAATGGTACCATAGCCAAGTGGTAAGGCGTGGGTCTGCAAAACCCTGATCCCCAGTTCAAATCTGGGTGGTACCTCCAACAAAAGCACCGCAGTTTTGCGGTGCTTTTTTGTTGATTGAAAAGCGAATTTTCGTGTAGAATATTCTTCTTAAAGAATCAGGGAAAGAGGATATGAAATGACTGACGAGATAAAAGACATCCTTAAAAGATACGATGAGATCGGAGCGCTTATCTTAGAGCAGAAGCTCGACGAGTTCGGCGACAGGCTTGGCCAGGTTCCTGAGGGTAGTGATGCCGCATCTTTTGAGGAATATATTCAGGATGTTGCCAGAGAAGAGACTGAGAAGGCAACTAAGGCTCTTGAGACAGAGCCGGATGACAGGCTCGGCGGAAGGTCATTAAGAGATGTTTTCGACGGAATGACGCTCGAGGAGAAAGAGGAGGCGCTTGAATACAGTGCTGTTACACTCGACCGCGGAGTTCCGAACTCGCTTATACAGAGTATTGCTGAAGATGACAGGGAAAAGGTACGTGATTACTGCAGCTCCCTGATCGGAAACTCGGCCTGGACAGAGGAAGAGTTAGACGATGCTGATAAGCTTTTCGAGATAGAGTACCAGAAGGTCAAAGCATGTCTCGACGTGCTCATCGAAATGAAGGAATTCTGCTTCGTTAAGGCAGTCATCGACCGTTTCACGAGCTATCCCAAGACGAAAGAATTCGTTGCGGAATCCATTAAGGATTATGTCGTTGGTTCGGCTGAAGTCTCCGTTCCGATCCTTACGGATCTTATCGAAAACGAGCTCGACACAGGTCTTGAAGGACCTGCCGAGGACCTGGTGATCATGCTCGCCGAGATCGGAATGGCGCATCCTTCTGAAGAGATCTATCAGACCTTAAGGCATGCTTTCCGCGCGATGACGAACAAGATATATGCGGTCATCTGTCTTGCTGAATACGGCGATGACAGAGCGGTCCCGCTTATGAAGAACTACATCAACAGACATCAGGACTCGATAGGAAGAGATCTGTTCTATGAGATGATGTCGGCTATCCAGAAGTTGGGTGGAGACATCTCAGATATCAATGATCCGTTCGGAGATTTCACACGCAAATCCCAAAAGAGCGAAGGCAAGAAATACGGTCCTGCAGGATATAACGGGAACAAGTAAGGTATCTTAAATGGAAAGCGGATTCAGAAATGAAAGATCGCCCAAGCTGATCGAATTGCTTGAGCTTTTAAAGAAATTCTCGGATTCGGACAAGATAATGTTCGGGCAGCAGAATGCCGGACATATCGGCATTACCATCGAGAATTGCGACGGAACCGAGTCTGACTGCAGGAATCTCTGCGGTAAGCACCCTGCGGTAGTCGGCGTGGACACATTGAGTTTCCTCGGATACGAAGGAAAGATGAACGATCTGATCAAGGTCGTTAAGAATCTTCACAGACAGGGATGCATCATTACATTGTCTTCGCACATGCCCAACTTCTCGTTAGGCGGTGACGAGTTCTATGATTATTCGCCTAACAATACCGATGGCGACTGCGGAAGAAGGATAATGAAAGGCGGGGATCTCAATGCGAAGTACCTGCGCTTTCTTGACATGATCGCGGATTTTGCAAACAAGTGCGTTGACCTTGAGGGTGACCCGATACCCATTATCTTCAGGCCTTTCCATGAAGATACCGGAGACTGGTTCTGGTGGGGAAGAAAGTATCTTTCTGACGAGGATTATATAAGCCTGTTCCGTTACACGATCGACTATCTCTTGTACGAACGCGGCGTGAAAAACCTTGCCGTGGCATATTCTCCGAACGGATTCATCGAGTCCGGAGAGGACTATTTCGCGAGATATCCGGGAGACGATTTCGTGGATATCATGGGCCTTGACCTGTATCACGATCATCCGCATCCGGGGGACGGGTTTTATAAGAAACTGCAGAATTCACTCGACATTATCGCAGGCTGCGCAAAGCTGCACGACAAGATAGTTGCTCTTACCGAGACGGGATACAGGGCTTTAGAGACGCCTGAGGGCTATTTTGAAGGCCTTGCGCCAGAGGGCAACACGGTTACCTCGTGGTTTACCGATATGCTGTCGGCTCTTCAGGGAAGCGAAGGCGGAAGAATGTGCGCCTATATGCTCGTATGGGCAAACTTCTCCGACACGCAGTTCTGGCTCCCTTACGAGAAGGATGGGAAAAGGCACGAGATGGCTGATGACTTCTGTTCATTTGCTGACGATCCGCACGTTACGATGGCGCCGGTATTTGATTTTGCTACTGTTGTCTGATATAGTGTCCTTGCGTTTTTCGCGGGTTTAACTCAGTTGGTAGAGTGTCAGCTTCCCAAGCTGAATGTCGCGAGTTCGAGCCTCGTAACCCGCTCCAGACAGGTCCTCCTTTAAGGGGGACTTTTCTTATGCTATACTTGTAAAATAACGCTGATTATTTTAAACAAGCGGTAAATCGTCGTCTTAAGGAGTCATCTATATGAAAGGCATTATACTCGCTGCCGGAAAAGGCACGCGTCTGTATCCGGTCACCAAACCCGTCTGCAAACCCCTTCTTCCCGTATATGATAAACCGATGATCTATTACCCCATGTCGGTACTCATGAATTCGGGCATCAGGGAGATACTGGTCATCACGCCGCCGGACGACACAAAGCCTTTCGTAGACCTTTTGGGTGACGGTTCGCATCTTGGCATAAAGATCACATATATCGAGCAGAAAGTTCAGCGCGGTATCGCCGATGCATTCATCATCGGCAAGGAATTCATCGGTAATGATTCCGTCTGCCTGGCGCTCGGCGACAACATATTCTACGGTCCCTTCTTTAAGCGTAAATTAAGGGCTGCCGCCGAGATAGTCAGCGAGGGGAAAGCTGCAATATTCGGTTACTATGTAGCAGATCCGAGAGCGTTTGGCGTTGTTGAATTTGACAGCAACGGCAATGCGGTATCGATCGAAGAGAAGCCTTCCAATCCGAAGTCCAACTACATTGTTCCGGGATTGTATTTCTACGGTCCCGATGTCGTTGATATCGCAGAGAACATCAAGCCGTCCGCAAGGGGCGAGCTTGAGATTACTTCCGTAAACGAGGAATATCTCAACCGCGGCAACCTCAGGGTTATCGCGCTTGGCAAGGAGTTCTCCTGGTTTGACGCAGGAAGCGCCGACAGCCTTTATGAGGCGGCTGGAGCCATCCGTGCCGCACAGCGTTCCGGTAACATGATCGGATGCCTTGAAGAGATCGCGCTGCGCAAGGGATGGATCAATGAGGAAGCGTTCAGGAAACTCGCCGACTCGATGAACAAGACCAATTACGGTCAGTATCTCGGAGCGTTGGCTGAAGAGTTCTGAATCTGAAACGAAAAAACAAAGAAGGAACTGTCTCAAAAGTGAATGATCTCGCTTTTGGGGCAGTTCTTTTTTATTCTGGCTGCCTGACCTATAAGAAACGAAAAATCTATTTCTTATAGGTCATTGCAAAAACAGTTAAAACGATAGAGGCTGTCTCATTTCGTTTTGAGACAGCCTCCCATATAATCATCAGTTGATAGTATCAGTAGACTACTACCTTGCTTCCTCTCGGTACATTCCTGTAGATATACTTTGCGTCTCCGAGTTCCATTCTTACGCAGCCGTGAGTACAGCGCTGTGCGAGCCTCGAGCTGACGATGTACTTTCCGTTCCATGAGTACGGGAGACTGTGGAAATAATAAGCTTTGGTGAATCTGGTGCAATACTTGCAGCGGACTGCCCCGGAGAAAAATTTCTTTTTCTTATTCTTTATCGTGAACGTGCCCTTTCTCGTCGGAGTGCTGGGCTTACCGACAGAAACGCAGATGAATCTCACGAGCTTCCAGTTGCCCTTGGAACCTTTGAATACTCCGGTAAGGAAGTTGTTGGTATCACAGAGGACGAGCCATTTTGTTTTGCTGCTTAAGCCATTAGCCTTAGCGGTCATTGCTTCTTTTACCGCATCACCCGTCACGATAGGAACGTCTCTTTGGGACTTTATGTTGCCGACGTTTCCGGGTGCTTCGGCATCCTTCTCCGTAAGGACTATCTGTATCGCATCGAAAAAGTAAGCATAGTCCTTAGCGCCTGCTGCCTCGCCGTTTTTGGCCCAATTCAGCCAGCCGTTCGAGGTGTGGATATGGACACGGTAGTATATGTCGTATTTCTCTGCAAGCTCACCGGTGAGCCTGATCTGGATCCTGTCGAGGACATAGCCTCTGCGGCCTGCTGCCTTTCCGCTGTTCTTATATGAGGTCCAGCCCTTTCTGTAAGCGTGAACGCGGTACTGCACAGTGCCCGGCGTGGAACTCTTGATCTTGATCTTGATCGCATCGAGCTTTTTCTTTTTCTTTGCGGCCTGGCCGGCTACAGCACCCTGCTTCTTAAACTTGGCCCACTTCTTTTTGCGTTGGCGCGTACGGTAAGTGAGAGTTACTCCGGCAGGAGCAGAAAAAGCTTCGGATGACGTACCGACGGAAGAGGCCGACACGTTGAACGAAAAGAATGATAACAGCATCAGCGTGGTAAAAAAGCACACTGTGACTTTCTTTACGGTTTTGAACATAAGGTCCCCTCCTATGAATTAACTCAATGATACATAAATACAGTTTACTTTACAATTAAATGCGCAATAAGTAATATTATTCCTGCTATGGCGAAACGTAATGACAGAAAGACAGACTTAAAGCCGGAAAAGCGCTCCGGGAAGCCGGGAGCCGTCCGCCTTTTTGTGACGGTATTGTTATTTGCTGTTGAAGCATTTTTGTGCCTGGGCCTGACATGGCTTCTTTCGATCTGGCATGACATCACTTTTGACGAGATAGTGTTCTATCTGTCGGCGCCGCTCGAAGGCACGTCAAAAGACGTCATGAACAGTTTTTACTTAAGGGTCGTATTGTTCTCCTCGATCGCCGTTGTCCTTTTCGCAGCTTCATTGATCATCCTGAGGATAAAGAAAAGATATGCTGCCTACAGGAAATACAAGGCCGCCGTTTTCATACTCTTAAGCCTTGTTCTTCTTTGTCAGGCCGGCAGGGCTGTATCAAGATACCGTGTTATCGATTATGTGCGCTCAAGGATGACGAAGTCGGATTTCATCGAACAGAATTATGTGGCTCCGACATCTCAGAATGTCGTTTTCCCCGATAAAAAGAGAAACCTCGTTTACATCTTCCTTGAGTCAGTTGAGACGACATTTGCGGACAAGGGATCGGGCGGCGCTTTCGAAAAGAATGTAATACCTGAACTTACTAATCTTGCAGTCAATGAAGGTGAGAGCTTCTCGGGCGACGAAAAGACGCTCAACGGCGGATACGTTACCACGGGCTCGTCATATACGATGGGAGCGCTCGTGGCGCAGACCTCGGGAATCCCGATAATCGGAAGCATCGGCAATGCCGCCGCTTCATATGCCGATTCATTCTATCCGGGACTTCGCACGATCGGCGATATCCTGAAGGAACAGGGATACAATCAGGTCTTCATGTGCGGTTCCGATTCGGCTTTCGGAGGCAGGGCGCTGTACTTCAAAGAGCACGGCGGATACCAGATCTTCGATTATTCGTATGCGAGGAATAACGGATATATCCCGAAAGATTACAGAGTGTGGTGGGGCTATGAGGACAAAAAGCTCCTTGATTTCGCGAAGACCAGGCTTAAGGAACTGAGTTCTGAAGGCAAGCCTTTCAATCTGACCATGCTTACTGCGGATACCCATTTCGAGGACGGTTATATCTGTGATCTTTGCAAGGAAGAATATGATGTCAGATATTCCAATGTCATGGCATGCTCATCAAGACAGATAAACGGATTTATCGCTTGGATGAAGGAGCAGGATTTCTATAAGGATACTACGGTCGTCATCGTTGGAGATCATCCGACCATGGATGCGGATTATTGCCAGGCCGTTGACGATTCATACGGGAGACGGTCTTACGTATGCATCCTCAATTCGGCAGTCAAAACCGAGAAAAAGGTCAAAAGAGACTATACGACCTATGATCTTTTCCCGACGACTCTGGCAGCGATGGGCGTCAGGATCAACGGCAACCGTTTGGGTCTGGGAACCAATCTTTACTCTGAGAATCCCACTCTGATGGAAAGATACGGGATCGATTTTCTTAGTACGGAACTCGGTAAAAGAAGCACGTTCTACGACAGGATCGGCAAATTCGACATGCTCTCCAAAGACATCCTGAGAAATCTTGAATACCTTGATATCGATACAAAGATCGATGAAAAGGGCAGGCTTTGCTTCTCGTTCTGGGGCATCGAAAACTGCAGGCAGGAGATAAGTTCCGTCAGAGGTGAATTCTACGGCCCCGACGGTGATCTGTTGTCAAAGCAGGATTTCAGTCTTGATAAGGAAAAGGTCTACAGTGCGGTCTTTGATACGTCTTCTTTGTCATTCCGCGCGATACTTACCGGAAAGGTCAAGCTTTATGCCGTTGATGCGGACGGCAAAGAGCATGAGTTCTATGAGACCGGCGAAAACGAGTCCGTTCTGCAATACGGCGATCTGAAAGAGTATCTTACAATGCTCGGAGGCTTAGATTACATCACGGTATTGATCGGCGTTAAGGATGAAGCTGCCGGCGGCCTCGACAAAGAGACGGCGGAGGCATTTGAAAACATAGGACTCAAGTGTTCTCTCTACGGGAATTACGGTTCGTCTTACATTGCCGTTGCAAGCGACAAAGTGCATACGGAGAATATCGCGATGCACGAGATCGTCCATTCGGGAAACCTTGCAAACGGCACCGGTTACGAGATGGTATCGGGCGCGCTCCACTACGGCAATACATGTTCGATCACCATCGGCGGAGAAGAATATGCTCTTAACAAGAGAGGCTTTAACTTCGTCATTTACGACAACAAGGCCGGCAAAGTCATCGATACCCGCGTCTTTGATGTGTATAAGAAGACAATCTTGTCTGCCATGACTTCTAAAACGGTTTCTGTCGGCGCCTCATATGACGCTCAGAAAAAGACTGCGGATATCTGGATGACGGGCACAATACCGGACGTGCTGACAGACAAGCCCATATATGCATACATGTACACCTGGGATAAGGATCATCCGGCACAGCTCGTCAGGATGCAGATGAAGAAGGGCAGATACGGAACCAAAGGAAGCGATGGTTCGTTTGAGTATTTCTTCATGAAGGATTTTGATATGACTGATTACGATCCCGACAGTTTCGGCATCATGATATTCATTACCAGCAGTGAGTCCGGAATAGTGCAGTACAAGTGCAAGTCGGTCTTGAAACTGGCTTCGGGAGATTCCGTCCGGCCTCCGTCAGGGGTGACCTTTGAAGAGGAATGATCGTGATCTGCCGCCAGCCGATGATCGGAGGCATCTCCGGCTAGGACTTGAAGTCCGGGATCATCAGACTTCCCGAAGAGGACATTTCCTGTACAAAAGCATTGGTCTGACCGAGCTCTGCAAGATAGTCCGCCAGCCTGCCGTAATTCTCTTCCGATAACGGCCTTTTCAATTCATCAGGCGCGCTTTCGTTTTCGAGGATATGAGGCATGGGCGTGTACTGGCTCATCAGGCTGATAAAGATATCATCTCCAAACCTTGATACCAGGTAATCCAAGATATGCTTGCTGTCGAAAAGATTACCCGGAAGCATCATGTGCCTTACTATCATTCCCTTCATCATCACGGTTCCGGAGGCGTCCGTCTTTATCTTTCCCGTTTGACGGAACATCTCGTCCAATGCCAGGCAGGAGACGGGAAAATAGTCCGGTGCATTGGCATATTTAGAGGAGACTTTGGATGAATAATACTTGAGATCGGGAAGATATATGTCGACCAGACCGTCGAAAAGCTTTAGCGTACTGACCGATTCGTATCCGGAGCAATTGTATATGACAGGAATTCCGAGCCCCTTGTCTTTTGCCAGCCGTATAGCTTTTGAGACGGTCGGGGCGTAGTGTGTGGCGGTAACAAGATCTATAGCGCCGGCACCTTTTGAAGCAAGTTCCAGGAAAAGTTCTGCCAATCCTTCATCGTCATATGAAGTGCCTTTGCCGGTACGCTTTGTTATCTTGTGATTCTGGCAGAAAATGCATTTCAGGGAACAGCCCTCAAAGAATACGGCTCCGCATCCTCCTTTTCCGCCAAGGACCGGTTCTTCTCCTCTGTGTATCATGCTCGTATTGACAATGACTTCGTCAGTCATGCCGCAAAAGCCCGTAATTCCGTGGCTTCTGTCGGCTCCGCACCGTCTCGGGCAAAGAGTGCATGGAGAATATGGATCAGTCTGCATAAGGTTTTCCATAAGAGACATTATAGACTCTTTCATGGTGGAATTATCCAAAACGGCGGACGGTTTAAGCACATGATTTTCGTGCTCTTATTATCTTAAATAAAGGGGGATAAGTGTTAAAATCTCGTTACAGTTTGCAGGATTATGAGGAATAATAGTGGCAGTTAACCGCCCGAGGCTTGACTTTTATTCTTCCAAATATAATATTACGGCGGAAAACCGAATTGAGTGATAAAGGAAAAATGAATGGAAAATAAGCTCGAATATTCAAACTCGATGCATTCAAAAGCTCCCATCAGATCTGCCGATACGGCAGTCGTGAGAGCCATAACGCATGAGGATGAGTTAAGACATGCCAGGAACCATTCCGCAAATGCGAAAAGACCGGCGGTGAAGACTGCTTCCAAAGCAAGATCTAAAACAAAAGCCGAGGCTGCGCCGAAGGTTAAAGAGAAGTCACGCGTTCTTCCCTTAACCTTTCTCCTGTTCTTGTCCGTGATAATCCTTGCGCTTTATGGTGCCATCAAGGTCTATGACCGCGAGACCAATAAGATCAACAGAAAGATCATCGTTGAAGTCGGCAGCCCCGTTTATGAGGAATTGTTCTTCAACGACACTTTGTCTTTCCCTGAATATGAGGAATGCAATCTTGACTTCTCCGGAGTAAAGATCGATATTCCGCAGACAATCCATTTTACGATCACATATTTCTGGACGGACATGGAGTGCGAACTTGACATTGCAGACACCACTCCTCCGACCGGCATTGGCATTCCCCAGCAGATGTTCTCCGTTGACAAGCTCCCTGAAGCAAGTGAGTGCGTCAAGGATGTTAAGGACCGCACCGATGTTACCGTTAAGTGGGGCAAGATCCCTGACATCAGTGCAGGCGGCGAGTTCAAGGCGGAAGCTCTTCTGACCGATGCATGCGGCAATACCGCTTCAGTCATGGTCCCGCTTTCCGTTACGCGCGACAAAACGCCTCCGGTCATCGAGGGAACCAAGGATATCAAAGCCTTCATCGAAGTAACCAAGGAAGGCGTGACCGATTCCAAGGGAATCGTATACAGGGACGGTGTTACCGTAACCGATGACTACGATGAGAATCCGAAGCTTTCGATAGATACGTCACAGGTCAATCTCAACAAGCCCGGAAAATATAAGGTCACTTATATCGCTACGGATTTCTCCGGCAACAAGTCCACCGCAGAGATCACGGTCGAGCTTGTTGAAAAGCCCAAGTCCTATATTGATGACGAGACTGTCCATAAGGCGGCACGGAAGGTCCTCAATAAGATAATCAAGGACGGCATGACCCAGAAAGAAAAGGCACTTCAGATCGTATGGTGGTGCAGGTACAACATAGGGTATGTGTCAAAAGCTGATTCATCCTCCAGGAACAGGGCCGCATATGATGCAATTACAAAGAAGCGTGCAACGTGCTACGGCTTCGCATGTGCCGTAAGAGAGATGCTCAATCTTTGTGATATCGAGAACATGTTCATCAAGAGATATCCTTTCAGATGGAGTGTCCACTACTGGAATTACATCAATATCGACGGACAGTGGTATCACTGCGATTCAACTCCGAGAAAAGGATATAAATCGTACTTTTTCATGTATACTACAAAGGAGCTGCAGTCCTTCTACCATAACGGTTGGAACGGCTACAATTTCAAGGTAGATCAATATCCGGCATCCGCAACCAAGTCCGTACAAAAAACAATTGATTACGGCAACCACAAAGTGAAGAAATGAACGACAACCTGCCAGCAGATCCTGAGCGACGCAAGATTCCCCCTGCCGAATCCATGAGGCAGAGGAGTGCGAGTCAACCCCGCCAGGTACCGAGGCAGACTCAAGGCCAGATCAGACAAAGAAACACAGCCGGGCAATCCCCGGCTGTTCGTCGTACTAAGCCTGTTGTTTCAGGAAACGCGCAGAGGGCTTCCGTCTATCGTCAAACCGGCAATCCTGTCCGTCAAAGGCCTACACAGATTCAAAGGCCGGTAGGGCAGATGCAAAGGAGAGTTCCTGCGGATGGCAGGCCTTCCGTAAATACCCCTGCAGCGAACAAGCCTGTAGTAAAAAGACCGGCAGAGAACAGACCTGTAGTTAAAAGGGATGCCAGAAGCATGCCTTCAGAAAAACGTGCTGCCGTGAACCGTCCGGTTCAAAAGGCGCCTGCAGTCAAAAAGACTGAAGAGCCCAAGAATAAGATCCCCAAAAAGCCCTTCATTCTTTTGGCGCTTTTCGCGATCTTGGCAATACCTGTCGTACTCTTCGTTTTTTTCATGGTTGACGAGAATATGCTGATCAAAAAGACGGTGACCGTTGAAGCCGGTTCCACCGCGTCTTTTGACATGTTCCTCAAGGGAGAACCGAAGTATCCGCAGTATCTGTCAACGAACCTCGACTTTACCACTGTCGATTACAATGCTCCGCAGACGGTCTATTTCGTTATTACTTTGTACGGGATCGATCATAACTGCGAACTGGTCGTAGCTGACACCATTCCGCCGCAGGGAGATCCGATCCCCCAGGAACTTTATTCTGTAGACCCGCTGCCTGAAGCTTCCAAATGCGTTACCAACATCAAGGATATAACGCCGGTTACCGTGACCTGGGGCGAAAAGCCCGACATCTCTGCCGGCGGTGAGTTTGCGGCTCCGGCGAAACTGACGGATGCCGTCGGAAATGAGACCATCGTACTGGTTCCGCTTTCCGTTACGCGTGACAGTGTGGCTCCCGAGATTGCGGGAACGAGGGATATCTCGATAATCATGGGTGAGACGATAGCATACAGAACAGGTGTTACGGTTACGGATAATATCGACAAGAACCCCAGGCTCGATATCGATACGAGCGGAGTTAAGCTCAACAAGGCCGGTGAGTATAATGCCACTTACAAAGCAACCGACTTTACGGGCAATAAGACCGAGGTCACGATCAAGGTGACGATCAAACCGAAACCGAAGGACTACGTTGATCCCAAAACCGTATATGCCCAGGCAAAAGAGGTCTTAGACAAGATCATTACGCCCGAGATGACGGACATGGAGAAGGCCCTGCAGATCGTATGGTGGTGCAGGTACAACATAAAATTCACCACAAGGATCAAGCCTAAGTCATGGACGGAGGCCGCACATAACGCTTTCAAGGAGAGAAGGGGCAATTGTCTTTCGACGGCTTCATGCGTCAGGGCGATGCTCGATGTGGCGGGTATAGAGAACATGTTCGTCACGCGCTGGCCATACAAGATCGCAAAACATTACTGGAATTACGTCAAGATAGACGGACAGTGGTATCACTGCGATGCGACATGGAGACAGAATTACGAGAGCTATTTCTTCATGTATACGACGAAAGAGCTTCTGGCTTTCTGGCATGACGGCTGGAACGGTTTTGAGTTTGACCAAAAAAAATATCCCGAAAGTGCAACCGCCTCGGTTCAGAAGAAGATCGATTACAGGAATCACAAGATAAAGAGCTGAGGACTAAAACCCCTCCGGAATATGATATAATTAAGTGTTAAATCTGATCGTACCGGAGCTAATCGTGACACCTGTTTTATATTTTGTTATTCCATGCTACAACGAGGAACAGGTACTTCCTCGAACGAGCGGTCTTTTCCTTGCTAAACTCAATTCATTGATAGAAGCGGAAAAGATCAGTCCTGACAGCCGTGTCATGTTCGTCAATGACGGAAGCTCTGACTCCACATGGAGCATTATCTCTTCACTTACCGAAGAAGACGAGCACTATTCCGGCATATCGCTTTCCCATAACCGCGGTCATCAGAACGCGCTTATTGCAGGGCTTATGGAAGCACGCCTCCGCGCCGACATCACGATCTCCATGGATTGCGACGGCCAGGATGACATTAATTGTGCGGATCAGATGGTCGATGAATATCTTAAAGGCTGTGACATCGTTTATGGTGTCCGCAATGACAGAAAGACCGATTCGGCATTTAAGAGAACGAGCGCCGGTTGTTACTATTCGCTTCTCCGCGGCATGGGCGTTGACATTATCCCGAATCATGCGGATTACCGTCTCATGAGCAGCAGGGTCTTGGATGCACTTGCCGGTTACGGCGAGGTCAATCTCTTTTTGAGAGGCATCATCCCGCAAATGGGCTTCAAGAGTTCAATAGTTTATTATTCAAGAGCGGAGCGCATTGCAGGCAAGACGCATTATCCGCTTGGGAAGATGATATCTCTTGCCATCGACGGAATCACTTCTTTCTCGGTCAGACCGCTTCGGATCATTACCGTACTTGGAGCTTTTGTCGCATTCCTGTCGTTTATAGGGATCATATATGCACTGATCAGCGCAGCTACCGGAAATATCGTTGAAGGCTGGACTTCGATGACATGTATCATCTGCTTTGTCAGCGGCATTCAAATGATAAGCCTCGGAGTCATAGGCGAATATATCGGAAAGATATACCTCGAGACCAAGCACCGCCCGAGATATATTATCGATGAGAGAAAAAATCTGAAAGATGTAACGGAGGACTGATATGGATACTTTATATGTGGTCATGCCTGCTTATAACGAGAAGGATAACATCGAAGAAGTAGTTACCTCCTGGTACCCCGTACTTGAAGGAAAGAATCCTGATTCAAGACTGGTTATAGCTGACAGCGGAAGTACCGATGACACCCATGCCATCCTCGAGAAGCTTAAGGAGACTTATCCTCAGCTCGAAGTTCTTTCGGATACCGGCAAATATCACGGCCCGAAGGTCATTGCGCTCTATGACTATGCTATAAAGAACGGCGCGGATTTCATTTTCCAGACGGATTCCGACGGACAGACATTGCCAGAGGAGTTTGATGCTTTCTGGCAGCTTAGAAACGGTTATAAAGGCATTTTCGGACACCGCGTGGTAAGAGGCGACGGCAAATCCAGAGCCTTTGTAGAGAAGGTGGTATGCTTCCTCCTCAAATGCTATTTTCATGTTAAGGTTCCGGATGCAAACGCTCCCTTCAGGCTCATGGATGCCAAGACCGTGGCCAAATATCTGCCTAAGCTTGATAAAGACTACAACCTTCCCAATATCATGATGACAACGTATTTCGCATACTACAAGGAAGAGATGACCTTCAGGGAAGTGACATTCAGACCGAGACAGGGCGGAAAGAATTCCATCAACATAAGAAAGATCGTTAAGATCGGCTGGAAGGCTCTCAAAGATTTCCGTAAGCTCAAAAAGGCGATGTAATGGCGAGTAACGTTTCCGCAAAGAAAAAATCTCCCGCGAAGGGAATTGTCACGGCTGCCGTTTTGCTGGCAGTCAGCATTGCTTTGCTGTGGCTTATCCAGCGCCTTTTGATGCCCAAGTACCAGAAGGGTGTCATTGAAGGGTCGTTCACCGAGGAATACTACAAAGAGAAAGTTCCTCACGAGGTCCTGTTTTTCGGTGACTGCGACGTTTACGAGAACTATTCTCCGATAAAGATGTATCAGGAGTACGGGATCTCCTCATATATCAGGGGTTCGGGCGAACAGTATATCTGGCAGTCCTATTATCTGCTCAGGGATGCATTAAGGCATGAGACCCCCAAGGTTGTTGTCGTCTCGGTCCACAGTCTCCAGTTCGACAAACCTCGCCTTGAACCATATAACCGCATGACCCTTGACGGCATGAAATGGTCAAAGGACAAGGTTGACGCGATCAACGCTTCAATGATGAAGGGCGAATCCTTTGCGTCTTATGTGTTCCCGATCCTGAGATACCACGATAGATGGAACAAACTGACGGCAACTGATTTCAAGCATATCTTCTCGAAAGACATCACTTCGCACAACGGCTATTACATGAGGTGCGATATAAAGCCTTACACTCAATATCCTCCGCAGAAGCCTTTGCTGACCAAGAAATTCGGAAGCAATGCCATGGACTATCTCGACAGGATCCGTACGCTCTGCGAGGAAAAGGGCATTAAGCTTATCCTGGTCCGCGCTCCGCTGGAATACGGATGGTACGCGCAGTGGGACAAGAACGTCGAAGAGTATGCAAAGCAATACGATCTGACTTATCTGAATTTCAATAACTATTCCGAAGAAATAGGACTCGATCTTACCAAGGATACCTACGATGCAGGCATTCACCTCAACCTGACCGGAGCCGAGAAACTCAGCGTATACTTCGGCAAATACCTTAAGGACAATTTCGATCTGACAGATTACAGGAATGACCAGGCTGTGGCAGCCGAATACAAAAAGAAGATCGAATTCTATGATTTCATGAGGGAAGATCAGGAGCGGGAAATAAGGGAATTCGGCGCTCTTCAGAGCTATGGTGCAAATGCCATAGAATAGCCACACTTTTCTTGTGCACTATATAATAAAATACTGTGGTTGGGTTAAACAAATTTGTTGTTTAACTCTGAATGCCTGAAAAAAGTATTAAATGTATCATAGTCTTGTTCATTTTATATGGAGGTAAACTTATGAAAGTTTCGAAAATTACAGCACTTGTACTTGCAGCTGCGCTTAGCGCAACAATGCTTTCCGCATGCTCCAAGGAGAAGAAGCCCGTTTCTTCCGGCATCAATATAATCTCTTCACAGGGCCAGGGCGGCGACATGAGATTCGTAGTTGACCCTAACGCTGAAGCTAACAACTACTATTTCGTTTACAACGACGTCAAGGTCATCATCGGTGTTCAGGTCGATAAGGTAGTTGCAGCACTCGGCAACAACTACACATATACTGAAGCTGCTTCTTGCGCAGGTCAGGGAATCTCCAAGATCTACACATACAACGGCGGTTCATTCTCTATCGAGACACAGCCTGTTGATACCGCTGACTACATCAGCACCATCAACTTCGGTGACGATTCCGTCTCAACAGCTGAGGGAATCTTCATCGGCAACACAGTTGATCAGGTTAAGAAAGCATATGGCGAGCCTGCTAAGGATTCTACCGATGAGACTCTCATTTATGAGAAGGGATCTTCCCGCATCACTTTCTCTATCGAGGATGGCAAGGTTACAAGCATTTTCTATCAGGCAAAGCAGTAATCAATGTCACGCAGAAACAGCAACAAAAAAACAAGTTTTGTAAGGTTCCTGGGACTCCTCTTCATGCCGCTCTTGGCTGGAGGAGCCCTTGGAGCTTATTTTGCATTCTGCATGTATTCAAACTTCATTAACGGAATCGATAATTCCGTGCTTTCTGAAGTCGAGATCGAGTATGGTCACCCGATCACTGTCGACAGTTTTTTCACCAGAGTACCCGCAAACACAACATTCATTACCAATGTCGGTCTGATCGACACGGGCAAGCTTGCAACCTATCAGGTCTTTTTGGATTGCGGCGGACACACAGTCAGCTCGATCCTCAAGGTCGTAGATAAGACTGCTCCGACGGCTGACCCGGTACCTGTTGACATGTTCTGCGGTCCGGCTCCGGATCCCAAGAATCTCGTTAAGAATGTTTTCGATCTTACGGATGTCACGGTCGAGTATGCAGAAGGCACACCCAATCTCGTAATGAACACCGGAGAGATGAGCATTCCCGTAAAGCTTACTGATACTAACGGAAACTCATCGATCGTCGAGGTTCCTTTCAATGTTAAGGATGACCACACTCCGCCGGTCATTACGGGAATAAAGAAGTTCGAGCACGTTGCCAAGGATAAAGAGCTCCTGGAGAAGGACGACTATCTTGCCGGCGTAAAGGCTACCGACGATTACACATCAGTCGTAAAGGTCACGGTCGATGCCTCCAAGGTTAACCAGAGACTGGTCGGACAGTATCCGATCTACTACACGGCGATCGATAAGGCCGGTAACAAGACCGAAGTCCAATCGACAGTTACCGTGTACAGAACATATAACGGCGGCGTTACCACAAGCACAAAGAACCTTAAGCTCGCAAAGCAGCAGGCACAGAAGGTTATCAAGAAAGTCATCAAGAAGGGCATGACCGATGTTGAGCAGGCAATGGCGATCTACTACTGGGTCCACCATAATGTCTACTTCCTCAGAGGAACCACTCCTTATAAGGGATGGGAGAAGGCCGCTTACTATTGCCTTAAGAACAAGCGCGGTTCGTGCTACGGACGTGCATGCGCCTGCAAGGTAATGCTTGACTGTCTTGAGATAGACAACTTCCTTATCTGCAGGAAAAAGATCCCGGGCCGTGCGATCCACTATTGGAATCTCGTTAAGCTCAACGGTGAATGGTACCACTGTGATGTTCAGATCTACATCAACACATCAAGATGGGTCTTTGACTTCATGGCTACCGATAAAGAGATCAACAAACATGATACGCACCTGTTCAAAAAGTCTGCGTTCCCGAAGAGAGCCACGAAGTCGGTTCAAAAGTATATAGACATTAAGAACGGTAAGATCAAAAAGAATTTCCCGTACAAGAAGAAATAATAAGCAATGAGACAGGGAGTCCTTCGGGACTCTCTGATTTTATGATATGAGGTGAGGGATATGAAAAAGACGGTAAAGAGCTTTCTGCTGCTTATGACTGCGGCTGCCGTAATGACGGCAATGACGGCATGCAGCGCACCGAAAGAAGAAGGCGGCAACGCTCCGCAGCTGATCTCGGGAGGAACCGCAGCGACGACTGTGGCAAAAGAAAACAACGGATCTGCTCCCGCTTCCCAGGCAAACACGGGTACATACGGCCTAACTTTTAAAGGCGTTCTGCTGACTCCCGGCATGGAGACAGAAAAGGCGATCAAGGCATTGGGCGAAGGCTATGTCTTGAATTCGGTAGATTCCTGTGCTTTCAACGGCAAGGAATCGACCTACGATTATAAAGAGATAGTTATCTATACTGACGATCATGACGGCACGGATAAGATTAACACTATTGATGTCCGAGATCCTTCGGTCGACTGCGGCGGAGTTAAGATAGGCTCTACTCTTGACGATGTGAAGAAAGTATACGGCGAGCCGACTTCCGAGGAATCCTATGGGCTCAGTTATGTAAAGGATCACACGCAGATCCAGTTCATCTTTGCCGATGGTGATAAACTGACCTCAATTATGTACAAGTCAATCTGATATAGTTTTTCAAGCGATGTCGGTCAAGAGGGGAAAGGCGAAAACAGTATTCAGGATCGTACGCATCTGTTTTGCGGTCCTGTTCTGTGCGGCCGGAATTGCGGCTGTCTCGATCGCGTCCGTCAGGGATTTTTACACTCACCCCGTCTTAACGGATGTCACGATCGAAGCGGGCGGTTCTTTCTCGTTAGACGATTTCTTCAAGACTGTTCCCCAGGAAGCCAGATTCATAACGGATGTCAGCGGGATTGATACAAAGATCCCCGCTGTTTACGGCCTCAAAGTCAGCTATGACAAGTATTTCGATCAGGAAGTCAGACTTACCATAAAGGACACTACCGCACCGACCGGAAAGGCAGTCGATCAGGAGTTTTTCAATATCGATCCATTCCCTTCGGTGAATGACTGCGTTACCGATCTCTACGACCTTAACGGCATTGCGGACGTGAAGTTCAAGGAGTCTGTTCCCGATGTTAGTGGCGGCGGTGATTTCGTAGTTCCTGTACTGGTATCTGATCCTTATGGTAATTCAACTACGATCGACGTAAAAATGCACGTCAAGACGGACACTACGCCGCCTGTCATCTCCGGCCTCAAGGACAACAGGATGATAAGGAGCGGAGATGAGGTCGATTTCAGGGACGGAGTCACCGTTACCGATGACAACGATCCTAATCCGGTGCTTAACGTCGATGCTTCCAAATTCAACGTAAACAAGCCCGGCAAATATACCGTTACTTATAAGGCGACCGACCGCTTCGGCAACAGCACCGAACAGAAGATCAAGGTCGAAGTATGGCAGTCTTCCGCAGGCGACCTCAAGACCAAAGAGGTGTACAGGTTAGCTGACCAGATCCTCAAGGGCATCAAGGGCAAGAATAAGACTGACCGCGCGAAAAAGATCTACAAGTGGGTCTGCCACAACATCGCATATCTGAGCAAAGCCGGCCATCCGTCATTCCAGAAGGCTGCGCTCGCCGGCTTCAAGCAGCGCAAGGGCAACTGCTGGGTAATGTGCTCATGCTACAAGGTCCTCCTTGACCGTGCGAACATTCCGAACCTGATCGTCACAAGAGCAAACTGCAAAGTCACAAGGAGCAACCATTACTGGAACCTGATCTACGTCAACAAGGGCTGGTATCATGTCGACTGTACGCCGCTTTACCCGTTCTTCATGAAGATAGATTCACAGCTTGATGCCTATCACACATTCAAATCCAAGCTCTACCCGAAGCGCGCGAAAAAGAAGGCCAAGAGCACCAAGGGTTACTATGCCAAGCGGGCAAAAGCGTGATCTTTGAAAATCCCGACCGCGAATAAGCGAGAATTCGGGAGAATTTGCAAGGATTTTGGAGAATTGTTGAGATTTTTCGAGAAAAATGCTTGACATTATATACCCCCGCGTATATCATATGCAGGCTGACATGGGACAGATGTCTGTTTTCAGGCACGGATTCCTACAGAAAGAAAATGAATTTCAAGGAGAAAACACATGAGTACATATGTTGCAACCAAGGATTCAATCGAGAGGAAATGGCTGTTGATCGACGCTGAAGGCAAGACCCTCGGACGTCTCGCTACAGAAGTTGCAAGACTTCTCCGCGGCAAGCACAAGCCTACATTTACTCCTTTCCTTGATACCGGAGATTATGTAATCGTAGTTAACGCTTCCAAGATGGTTCTTACAGGCAATAAGCTTGACCAGAAGGTTTATCGTTATCACACGAGATTCCCTACAGGACTTAAGGAAGTTAAGTACAGCGTTATGATGGACAAGAACCCTGAGAAGGCTCTTGAGCTCGCAGTCAAGGGTATGCTTCCCAAGAACTCGCTGGGCCGCCAGATGTTCAGAAAGCTTCACGTTTACGCAGGCCCTGAGCATGAGCAGACTGCACAGCAGCCTGAAACTTATACGTTTTGATTTCGGAGGACTAAGTTAAATGGCAGCAAAGAAATCTACCAGCAAAGTTTATTACTACGGCACAGGCCGCCGCAAGAATGCGGTAGCCGCAGTTCGTCTCGTACCGGGTTCCGGTAAGATCACGATCAACTCCAAGGACATCGACGAGTATTTCGGTCTTGATACACTGAAGCTCCTCGTTCGTCAGCCTCTCGCGATCACAGAGACTGAGGACAAGTTCGATGTCATCGTTAAGGCAATCGGCGGCGGTATCTCCGGTCAGGCAGGCGCTATCCGTCACGGCATCGCAAGAGCACTCGTTGAGGCTGATGAGGACAACTACAAGTCAGTTCTCAAGGCTTCAGGCTTCCTTACACGTGATGCACGTATGAAGGAAAGAAAGAAGCCGGGTCTCAAGAAGGCAAGAAAGGCTTCACAGTTCAGTAAGCGTTAATCGTTACTGTACGATCAAGTTTCTACCGGCCGTCCTTATGGACGGCCGTTTTCATTCTCAGTGATCTTCTCAATTTGGAATGAAATTGAGAACACTATTGAGAACGGATGAAATAAAGGGTTTCGGCATTATTGCTCTTGCGGCACAATAGACTACAATGTAAAATTCTAACGATGAAAATCAGCTTTAAGACAGATTCCGCAGAACAGACGGAAAAGTTCGGCGAGGCGCTTTCAAAGTATTTGGAGGCGGGAACCGTCATATCTTTGGACGGCGATCTGGGTGCAGGCAAGACATGCCTTACCAGAGGGATAGCCAGAGGCATCGGAGCTGTAACGCCGGTCGCGAGCCCGACCTTCACGATAGTCAACGAATATGAAGGCGGGAGGCTGATGCTCTATCATTTCGATACGTACAGGCTTTCCGGCGAGGATGATTTCTATGCGAGCGGTCTGGATGAGTATTTTCAGAAGGACGGCTGCTGCGTTATCGAATGGGGAGAGGTCATTGAAGGCGCGCTGCCTGAAGACACAATGAAAATGAAGATCAGCGGAAACGGTGATGAGAGATTTTTCGACATTACCGGGGCCGGTTCAATAGGCGAAGAAAATGTGATCAAGGCCGCAACTGAGGCGGGGTGTGTTCTGCTATGAAGATACTTGTCTGCGATACATCAAATCAGAATGCGAGCGCCGGCATTTACGAGGACGGAAAGCAGATCGAATACGAGATCAGCTTTGAGACGAGGACTCATTCGGAGACTTTCATGCCATTGGTCCACCGCGTCATGGCCCGAGCGAAAACTTCCCACAGCGAACTTGATGCTTATGCGATAACCGTCGGTCCCGGCTCGTTTACCGGGATCAGGATAGGTCTTGCAGCGGTAAAGGGAATGGCGCTTGCGGCAGGAAAGCCCTGCATCGCGGTGTCATCAACCGAGGCGCTCGCGAGATCATGCGAGAACGCGACTGCGACAGCGGGAGAGGAAACGATCTTAGTGCCCGCGATCGATGCCAGGAACAACCGCGTCTTTTCGAGGGCTTTCGAGGAAGATACGATGAAGACCCTTATCCCCGAAGACGCATACGACGCTGATGATCTCGCACAGAAGATAAAGAACATGCCGGAAGTTGTTTACGGGGCCAGACGCCAGATACTGGTGGTCGGAAGCGGCGCAGATGTAATGAAGAAGGCCTTTGAACGCAACAAAGTCCATATCAACGTGTATTGTGCGACAGGTGCCGCGATAACTCCGCAGGGCGTTGCAGCGGCGGCATTTGCACATCCCGATCTGATCAGCGCTAGAGACGTTAAGGCAGCATATTGCGCCGTATCACAGGCCGAACGCCTCAGGAAAAACGATGCTCCTGAAGAGTTTAAGATCAGGTCTGCGACAGCGGAAGACATAGACAGGATAATGTGTCTGGAAGAGGGTGCAATTCCTCATCCATGGCAAAGAAAAGAGATAGAAAAACTGATCACCGAAGACAATAAATGCGCGTTCGTTACCGAGAAAAACGGACATATCGCATGCTACATCGGATGCGAGATCGTGCTTGATGAAGGCAACATCGGAAACCTCGTTACCGAGGAGGAAGAAAGGGGGAAGGGGTTAGCTACCGCTATCCTTAAACACCTTCTGAAATACCTGAAAGAGCGCGGGATCAGGAATGTGTATCTTGAGGTTGAAAGCACCAATATTGCTGCCATTGTGGTCTATAAGAAGTGCGGCTTCAAATCGTATCATATCCGCAAGGGCTATTTTGGCGAAGGCCGTGACGCGATCCTGATGGATTGTGAAATTTAACAAAAGGAAAACACAAATAAGAGGCATTTGAGTAAAAAAGTCGAAAATGCCCTCAGAGCCCTTTTTAGTGTTGATTTTCAAGGTTTCCAAAAATATACTTGTGGAGTAATTTGATTGGGAAGGTGTATTCCAAGATGGTAAAAGAGAAAATTGTTTTCGACTGTGAAGATTCGCTTCAGATGAAGACGGTCGCCGTACTCATTCAGAAGGCTTCCCAGTACAGAAGCACTATCTACCTGATCCGCAGCGGAAGACGCGCTAATGCGAAGAGCCTGCTCGGTGTTATGTCCCTTGGAATAGAGAACGGTGCTGAGATCGAGATCGAAGCTGAAGGCGACGATGCTCAGGATGCAGTTAACGCTCTTATATCACACCTCAAGAATCCTAAGATCGCAGTATAATGTCCGGCGGGAAATTCGACGCCAGGCTGGACACAGTCCCACAGACTCCCGGAGTTTACCTCATGAAGGACGCTTCGGGCGTTGTTATATATGTGGGGAAAGCGAAGAAACTCAGAAACCGTCTCAAGAGCTATTTTGCAAGCGGTGCGATCGCCAGCCCGAAGGTTGCGGCGATGGTGTCGCACGTAGCGGATTTCGAGTACACGGTAGTCGGGTCGGAACCTGAAGCGCTCCTGCTCGAGAACAACCTCATCAAGCGTTATCAGCCTCATTACAATATCCTGCTCAGGGACGATAAAGGATACCCCTATATCTGCATTACTTTGAATGAAGAGTACCCGAGGGTATTCAAGGCTTTCCGTCCCGATCCTATAGCCAGAAAAGCGGGTGCGAGATATTACGGACCGTACATGAATTCGGACTGCAACGAAGTGCTTAAGGCGATCTCCGACATCTTCCCGCTCAAGCGCTGCCGGAAAGTTTTTCCCAGAGATATCGGCAAAGAGAGACCATGCCTTAACTACCATATCGGCAAGTGCATGGCGCCGTGCCTCGGTACCGTTAAAAACGATGAATACAGAAGGATGACCGAGCAGATCGTATTGTTCTTCGAAGGCAAATACGACGGCATTGAAAACGATATTACGACTCAGATGGAGAAGGCTGCGGAAGCCCTGGAATTCGAGCGTGCCGGAACTTTGAGGGACCGCATGATCGCCCTTAAGAACATAAGCAGGAACCAGCGCGTTTTCCTTAACGTGGAGCGTGATTGCGATGCCATCGGACTTTATTCTGATGCCGGTGAGACGTGCGTTCGAAAACTCGAATTGAGAGAGGGAAGGATAGTCGGCTCCTCAACTTATTTTTTCCCCGGTGATGAGAACGAACAGTCGGACATCCTTGCGAATTTCCTTATGCAGTACTACGACGATGCACCGTTCGTACCGCCTTTGATACTGCTGCCTTATGAACCTTCTGACACCGATCTTGCTTCGATCGGGGATCTGCTTTGTGAGAAGGCCGGCAGAAAAGTCAGGCTTCATGTTGCCGAAAGGGGAGAACTTAAGGAACTGTCAAATCTTGCCCAGCTCAATGCCCGTGAGATGATGGTCCGCCGTATTTTGAGGGGCGGCAATGCTGGCGCGGATCCGTCGGCTCCTTTGAAGTATCTCGAAGGGTTGATGGGATCGCCGGAAGGTTCGCTGTCGCGTGTGGAATCATTCGATATCTCGAACCTTGGCAATGACGATATCTGCGCGGGCATGGTGGTGTTCAAAGACGGCAAACCCGACCGCCAGTCGTACAGGCTTTTCAAGATGAAAAGAGTGACGGAACAGGATGATTTTGCTTCGATGAGAGAGACGCTCGAAAGACGTTTCGCGCACAGCGGAAGTGACGGCTTCGCCTGGCCGGATCTGATACTCGCCGACGGCGGAAAAGGACAGCTCAGCGCGATCGCTTCGGTGGTCAGAGATCTCCCTGGAACCGAGAATATAAAGCTTGCCGGAATGGTCAAGAACGATCGCCACAAGACCTCGGGGATCGTTTTCGAAGACGGGCGTGAGATAAGGCTTGAAGGCAGGGAATTGACCGACGGGGAAGTCGGACTTCTGAGGTTTCTGACAACGGTGCAGAACGAGGTCCACAGGTTCGCGGTCTCATATCAGAGAAAACTCTCAGGCAAGAGGAACATGAGATACAAACTCGAGGGTATTCCCGGTATCGGCCCCGCAAAAAGGAAGCTTCTTCTCGAGTCGTTTGGTACAATCAAGGCAGTAAGCGAAGCATCAAAAGAGAACCTTGCGCAGGTCAAAGGAATCTCCGAAAAAGATGCTGACGCAATATACGGATTCTTTCACGAAGGAGAGTGACCGATGTCGATATATGCACTGGCAGATCTTCATCTGTCACTGTCAAATCCCGAGAAATCGATGGAGCTTTTCGGACATCAGTGGGCGGGCTATTTAGAACGCATCAGAGATGAATGGAATGCTGCCGTTAAGCCTGAGGATACTGTGCTGATCCCGGGCGATATCTCATGGGCAACATATATCGACAAGGCCGAAGAGGACTTCGCGTTTATCTCGTCGCTTCCCGGAAGGAAGCTCCTGTCACGCGGGAATCACGATTTCTGGTGGACCACGATGAAGAAGCTCGACGAGTTCTTTGAAGCACACTCATTCCCGGGACTGGAACTGGTCAGGACTAATGTCATCGAGGTTGAGGACTGTCTTGTTACAGGTACGAGAGGGTGGATGACAGAGGCTTCAAGGACTGAGGATCCGGATAAGAAAAAGATCTACGACAGGGAGATATTGAGACTTGGTCTTTGCGTAAAAGAACTCGCCGAAGCAGATCCGGAACATAAGAAGACTCACATTCTGATGCTGCATTATCCGCCCGTTACTTCGCAGCAGGAGAATACGGAATTCTCTGACATCATCACCGAGGCCGGAATAGACATCTGCGTGTACGGACATCTTCACGGTAAATCGCATAAGTTTGCCAGGGAAGGTGTCATCGGCGGCTGCAGATACTTCTGCACTTCGGCGGATTATCTCGGCTTCAGACCGGTCCTGATAAAGTAAGAAAATCTCGCTTCGAAAAATTTTTCGCGCTCTGTGATGCCCTGAATTATTGAATCACAGGCAAGTTGTCAAATTCGTTTTATTGCCAAATTTATATTATTTATATATAATAATCGGGAGCCTTGAGCTACAGGAATAATCCTGGGCGGTAAGGCTTTTTTATTCCGAATACCTGAGGAGTTCTTATGGCTTACAGCATGACCGGTTTCGGCCGCGGTGAGAAAGTTTTTGATACCAGAAAATACAGCGTGGAGCTTAAATCGGTCAACAGCAGATTTTGCGATATAAACATAAGACTGCCCAGATTTTTCAATTTCGCTGAAGTGGATGTACGTAAGGTCATTACCGAAAGACTCGTTAGAGGCAAGATCGACTGCTACATCAATTACGCCGACAATGACGGTGCCGATCAGACTGTTACCGTTAACGAAGGACTCGCAAAGGCATATTCCGATGCGGCCAAAAAGCTTGCTGAATCAACAGGCAGAGAAGATGACCTCAAGGTATCACAGATTGCCGATTTTCAGGATGTGCTTTCCGTAGAACAGAGAACTATCGATGAGGCAAGAGCTCTTGAAGAACTGATGGAGACATTGGGCGTTGCCATCGACGGAATGCTCGCAATGAGGAAGCGCGAAGGTGATGCTCTCTGTGCCAATATACTTTCCAAGGTTGACAATCTGGAGAAGATACGTAACGACATTCTGGCGCATGCGCCTTCCGTTATAGTCTCATACAGGGAGAAACTGACTGCGAGGATCGATGAGATACTCACGAGCGACCAGCGCGCTTTCTATGATGACAACAGACTCGCAGCTGAGGTTGCGGTCTTTGCTGACAAGTGCGCGATCGATGAAGAACTCACGAGGCTTGCCAGCCATATCGCACAGGCAAGAAAGATCCTTTCGGGCAATGGTGCAGTCGGCAAGCAGATGGATTTCCTTATCCAGGAGATCAACCGCGAGGTAAACACCACGGGCAGCAAGGCAAACGATATCGAGATCACGAACAATGTGCTTTTGTGCAAGAACATTGTTGAAGAGATGAGGGAACAGGTCCAGAACCTGGTATAAGGAAAGACGCATGGCAGAATTCATTGACATCGGTTTTGGAAATATCGCGGCAAGGAGCAGGATAGTCTGCGTTGCCGCTGCTGACTCCGCGCCGGTCAGAAGAATGATACAGGATGCGAAGGACAGAGGCTCCTGCGTTGACTGCTGCGCGGGCAAGAAGTGCCAGTCGGCGGTAGTCACGGATACCGACATAATCCTTCTTTCCGCCAAGAGCTGCGCAGAGATAAAGGAGATGCTGGGATGAGCGATTTCAGGGGATTGATCGTAGCAGTATCCGGACCTTCGGGCGTCGGCAAGGGAACTGTACTCGCAAGAGTCGAAGAACTTCTTGAACAGGCCAATCCCGGGAGCGTGGGCCATTCCATTTCCGTTACGACAAGGGCACCCAGAGGTCAGGAACAAGACGGCGTTGAATATTATTTCAGGACCAGGGAACAGTTCGAGCAGATGATAAAAGACGACGAGATCGTAGAGTACGATACTTACGTTGACAACTACTACGGAACGCCTGCAGAACCGCTGAGGAAGATGGTCATGAAGGGACAGGATGTTCTTTTCGATATCACGATAGAAGGCAGCCTCGCGCTCAACAGGAAGTTCGATGTCGACACGGTCACGATATTCATCCTTCCGCCTTCGATGGAAGAGCTTGAGATGAGGCTCCGCGGAAGAGGCACCGAGACTGAGGAGAAGATACAAAAAAGACTTACCCAGGCAAAAGAGGAAATAGGGCGCGCCGGCGAATTCGAATATCTGGTGACCAACGGAGACATAGACACTGCGGCAAGAGAGATAGTCGCGATAATCACAGCCGAAAAGCTTAAAGCTTCGAAGAACATAGATACAGCAAAAGCACTTTTATAAAGGAGAGAGGTAAAAATGTTAACAGATCCTTCAATCGAGAAACTCAAGTCAAAGTCAGCGAGTCCTTACGATCTCGCAGTGCTCGTAAGTAAGCGCGCAAGAGAGCTTACCGACGGAGCTCAGCCGATGGTTGACGATACCGATGCAGCAAACGTTGTATCGCTCGCTTGCCGTGAAGTTGCAGCAGACAAGATCGTTGCAGTGGAAGGCGACGTGTCCGATCAGGCAGTCATTCCGATCACACGTGAAGAGAGGATCCGCAGGATCGAAGAAGAGAGAACAAGACAGAGACTTCTTGAAGAAGAGCGTCTTGAGAGATCCGGAATCGATCTTACCGAGCAGATCAGCGAGAAGGGCATGGATAATCTTTTCAATGCCCTTAACGGTGAAGAAGGCGAAGAGGACGTAGAGTACTCTGAAGAAGACGAATTCGCTGATGACGAAGACAAGCAGGAAGACTGAGGGTGATATAGATGGCTGTTGAGAAAACAATGGACAAGATCGTATCCCTCGCAAAGGTCAGAGGCTTTGTATATCCGGGTTCGGATATCTACGGCGGCCTTGCTAATTCCTGGGATTACGGCCCGTTAGGAGTCCAGCTTAAGAATAACGTCAAAGCTGCATGGTGGAAGAAATTCGTCCAGGAGAGCCCTTACAACGTAGGACTCGATGCGGCGATCATAATGAACCCCAAGACATGGGTCGCTTCAGGCCACGTAGGCGGTTTCTCCGATCCTCTCATCGACTGCAAGCAGTGCAAGGCACGCCAGAGAGCAGATAACTTAGTTGAGGACTGGAACAAGGAGAACGGTGTTGAGGGCGTATCCGTAGAAGGTATGAGCCCTGAAGACATGGTCGCTTACATCAGGGAAAAGAACATTCCCTGCCCTGTGTGCGGCGGGCACAATTTTACCGACATCAGAAAGTTCAACCTCATGTTCAAGACATTCATCGGTGTTACCGAGGATGCAACATCTGAGGTTTATTTAAGACCTGAGACCGCACAGGGTATCTTCGTTAACTTTGCAAACGTTCAGCGTTCCGCAAGAAAGAAGCTCCCTTTCGGTATCTGCCAGATCGGTAAGTCTTTCAGAAACGAGATCACACCCGGCAACTTCATCTTCCGTACAAGAGAGTTCGAGCAGATGGAGCTTGAGTTCTTCTGCGAACCCGGAACAGACCTCGAGTGGTTCGATTACTGGAAGCAGTTCTGCCACGACTGGCTCATCAGCCTTGGCATCAAGGAGTCTGAACTCCGTACGAGAGACCACGCAAAAGAAGAGCTCGCTTTCTATTCAAGAGCTACTACAGACTATGAGTTCGCTTTCCCGTTCACGGATTGGGGCGAGCTCTGGGGCATCGCTGACCGTACGGATTACGACCTCAAGCAGCACATGGAATTCTCCAAGCAGGATCTCACATATTTCGATCCCGCAAAGAACGAGAAGTACATCCCCTATGTTATCGAGCCTTCGCTCGGTGCTGACCGTGTTACTCTCGCATTCCTCTGCTCTGCATACGATGAGGAAGAACTTGAGGGCGGCGACGTAAGAACGGTTATGAGATTCCACCCGTTCCTTGCTCCCATCAAGATCGCAGTGCTTCCTCTTTCAGCTAAGCTTTCCGAGAAGGCAACTCCCATTTTCGAGCAGCTTTCCAAGAAGTACATGTGCGAATTTGATGACCGTCAGAGCATCGGAAAACGCTACAGAAGAGAAGACGAGATCGGTACACCTTACTGCGTCGTTTATGACTTCGATTCAGAGAACGACGGCTGTGTTACGATCCGTGAGCGCGACTCGATGAAGAACGTCGAGTACGAACCAGGCAACATCAGGTTCCCTATTGAGAAATTAAACGAATTCTTCAGCGATAAGTTTGATTTCTGATACAATGATTTCTACAAGGCGCGCAAGGCTTTACAAGAAATAAAAACAAATAAACATAAATGAAAGGCGGACAATTACAATGACAAAGTACGTTTACCTGTTCACCGAAGGCAACGGAAACATGCGCGAACTCCTCGGAGGAAAGGGCGCAAACCTTGCTGAGATGACCAACATCGGTCTCCCTGTTCCCCAGGGTTTCACGATCAGCACCGAGGCTTGCACCAAGTACTACGAAGACGGTCGTCAGATCAATGATGAGATCATGGCGCAGGTCATGGAGTACATCGTAAAGCTTGAAGAGATCACAGGAAAGAAATTCGGCGATCTCGAGAACCCGCTCCTTGTTTCCGTCAGATCCGGCGCAAGAGCTTCCATGCCTGGTATGATGGACACCATCCTCAACCTTGGTCTCAACGAGCAGGTTGTTGATGTTATCGCTACAAAGTCCAATAACCCCAGATGGGCTTGGGACTGCTACAGAAGATTTATCCAGATGTATTCCGACGTTGTTATGGAAGTCGGCAAGAAGTACTTCGAAGAACTCATAGACAAGATGAAGGCTGAAAGAGGAGTTAAGCAGGACGTTGAGCTCACAGCTGACGACCTCAAGGAACTCGCTTCACAGTTCAAGGCTGAGTACAAGGCTAAGATCGGCACAGACTTCCCTACAGATCCTAAGGAGCAGCTCATCGGCGCTATCAAGGCCGTATTTAGAAGCTGGGACAACCCGAGAGCTAACGTCTACAGAAGAGACAACGATATCCCTTATTCTTGGGGTACAGCAGTTAACGTTCAGTCCATGGCATTCGGTAACATGGGTGACGACTGCGGTACAGGTGTTGCTTTCACACGTGACCCTGCTACAGGTGAGAAGGGCCTCTTCGGTGAGTTCCTTACAAACGCACAGGGCGAGGACGTTGTTGCAGGCGTTCGTACTCCTATGAAGATCGCTGAGATGGAGCAGAAGTTCCCTGAAGCATTCGCTCAGTTCACACAGGTTTGCGAGACACTCGAAAAGCACTACAGAGACATGCAGGACATGGAGTTCACAGTTGAGCACGGTAAGCTCTACATGCTCCAGACAAGAAACGGTAAGAGAACCGCTCAGGCTGCTATGAAGATCGCATGCGACCTCGTTGACGAGGGCATGAGAACACCTGAAGAAGCAGTTGCGATGATCGATCCTCGTAACCTCGACACACTCCTTCACCCTCAGTTCGATCCCGCTGCACTCAAGGCTGCAGAGGCTATCGGTAAGGGACTCGGAGCTTCTCCGGGAGCTGCTTGCGGTAAGATCGTATTCACAGCTGACGACGCAGTAGCTTGGCACGACAGAGGAGAGAAGGTTGTCCTCGTAAGACTCGAGACATCTCCTGAAGACATCACAGGCATGAAGGCTGCTGAGGGTATCCTTACAGTTCGTGGCGGTATGACATCACACGCTGCAGTTGTTGCACGTGGTATGGGTGAGTGCT
>CAMZBB010000006.1 GCA_947304405.1 uncultured Clostridia bacterium | reverse complement strand
GTCATTTCAACTCGTAGGTCGAGGCCAATAACTAATGGTATACCTACTAAAACAGGCTTTTCGCATTTTTGTCGGTAGCCCCAGTACAAAATAACAGTCTCATGAGTCAAAACATACCTACAAAAAACAAATAATTACAGATTTTGTAGGTGTTTATGCTGACTACAATCATTGAAAACAGCAAATCATACCTACAAAAACAGCTTTTTTACTATTTAGTAGGTATTTAGAAAAGCGCGATCAACAGAGCTGCTTCACTTCAAAACACGCGGCTTTTGTGATAATTTTGTAGGGTTATGGCAATAGACAGAAGTAAGACAGATCTCATTAAGGCGAAATATGAGGAGCTCACCGGAACGATGAGCGATCCTGTTGTCGCGGCCGATCACGAGGAGTACATGAAGTATTCCAAGGAGCTGGGCGCGATCGAGCCGCAGTACCGCGCGATCCTTGACTATGAGGCGTGCGAAAAAGAGATAAAGGACCTTCTGGCCATCCTTGAAGGCGAGGCCGGCAGCGACGATGAGATGCGCGAGTTTGCAAATGCGGAGCTTGCCGAGAATAAGGATAAGCTGGAAGTGCTAGAGAAGGAGCTGCTTCTGCTAATGGCGCCGGGCGATCCAAGGGACAACAGGTCCGTCATCATTGAGATCAGAGGTGGAGCAGGCGGCGAGGAGTCAGCGCTTTTCGCAGCGGATCTTTATAAAATGTACCGCGGTTATGCCGCCATCAAGGGTTATGACGTAAGCATTGTTGATTCGAGCCCGACGGAGCTCGGAGGATTTAAGGAGATCATTTTCTCCGTTGAAGGCAACAGGGCATATAGCCGCTTCAAGTTCGAGAGCGGGGTCCACAGGGTCCAGAGAGTTCCCGTCACCGAATCGGGCGGACGCATACATACTTCAACTGCAACTGTCGCGGTGCTTCCCGAGGCCGATCCGACAGATGTCGTGATCAACCCGAAAGACCTGAGGATCGATCTTTTCAGGTCGTCAGGCGCAGGCGGACAGCACATCAACAAGACGACTTCCGCGATAAGGATCACGCATATCCCGACGGGACTTGTAGTTACCTGTCAGGATGAGAGAAGCCAGATACAGAACAAGGCCAAGGCAATGGCCGTGCTCCAGAGCCGCCTTTGGGCTATGGCAAGGGAGTCTGACGTCAACGCCGAAAACGATGCACGCCGTTCACAGGTCGGAACGGGTGACAGATCTGAAAGAATAAGGACGTATAACTACCATCAGGGAAGAGTCACTGATCACAGGATCGGGCTCACGCTCTACAGGCTGAATGATATACTGGCGGGCGATCTTGATGAGATAATAGATGCGCTGACGCTTGCACAGGCGGCCGATGACGCGGTGAAAAAGGATGAAGAGTAATGGAACGCGAGAAGATCTACAAGGAAACAAAGCTTGTCAAAGGCGAAGACAAGGCCGGAATCAGTGAATGCGCAAAGCATCTGGCAGAAGGCGAAGTGGTCGCTTTCCCCACGGAGACTGTGTACGGGCTGGGCGCCAACGCCTTCGATCCTGAAGCTGTCGGAAAGATCTTTAAAGCCAAGGGACGTCCCTCGGACAACCCGCTCATATGCCATATCGGAGACAGATCGCAGATCGGTGATATCGTTTCCGAGATAACCCCGCTCGCCCAAAAGCTCATCGACGCTTTCATGCCGGGACCCATTACGGTCATTATGAAAAAGTCTGACAAGATACCTTCGGAGGTTACGGCAGGGCTTGATACCGTGGGTGTCAGGATGCCTTCGGATCCGGTGGCAAACGAGTTCCTCAAAGCCTGCAAAGTGCCTGTCGCGGCGCCTTCCGCAAACCTTTCGGGATCGCCTTCGCCGACGAACGCGAGAGCGGTCATGGAGGATATGGACGGATATGTATATGCGGTTATCGACGGCGGCGATTCGGTCTTCGGGCTTGAATCGACAGTCGTTGACGCTACCGGTGAAAAGCCCGTGATCCTAAGGCCCGGTGCGGTTACAAAGGCCGACATAGAGGACTGTGCGAACGGTTCCGCTGCATTTGCAGGAACGCTTGAAGCAGGGCAGACCCCGAAGGCTCCCGGCATGAAATACCGCCACTATGCTCCGTTTGCGAACGTTGAGATAATGGACATGCCCAAGGGCGCCGTTCTGGTCGGCGATGAGAACGATGAGGACGGAAAGGGCGGCTTAGGTGAAGTCAAAAAGCCCGTTTTCGAGGAGATGAGCGAAGATGACAGACAGGCACTGGTCGATATCGCTTCGCCTTTCATCCACAGGGAGCGTGAGATATTGAAAGCCAACCCGTTTGCGCGCATAGGCGTTTTCGCGGGCGTTGAAGTAAAGGCATTGTACGAGAAGCTCGGAGACAAGATACTTCTTATGCATACCGAGTTCTATGAATACGGAAACGCTTTGGACGTGAGGGCCGCGGCGCACTCTCTTTTCGAGGGATTGAGGCACCTTGACTGCCAGGAGGTCGATACGATCCTGGCTCAGGGCCTGACTGGCGGCGGCATGGCGACGGCCTATATGAACAGACTCGGAAAAGCTGCCGGCAAAAAGGGAGAGGTCGTTCCGGGCATGCCGAAGCCTGAAAGACCTTCGCGCAGCGAACTGCCCCTCGAGGCATTTAAAGATACGTATACGGCGCAGATCCTTTTCGTTGACGATGACAACACCTGCCTCTCGCAGGCCTGCGAAGCCGTAATGACGGACCTTCTCGAGAAGAATTCCCCGTTCGACATGCTCGTGTCACGCAGCATCGGGTGCGAGGTCTACGCCGAATCAGCAGGCATCACGGCATCGGACGGTGCAATCCCTGATCCGGGCATCGTAAAGGCTGTGTCAGAGGCGGTTGGCAGAAATATCGCGCATTGCCGCTCAAAGAGGACCGATCCGGCACTTTACGATGCATCTGACCTGATAATCACGGTCAGGGATGAACATGCCTTTGAGATAGTCAGGGCATTCCCGCAGATCAAGGATAAGGTGTTCTCTTTGTCGTCTTTTGCCGCTTCGTGCGGACTCGTTTTCAAGGATGCCGGCGGCAGGCTCGTCTCGATATCGATACCAGACCCGAGAGGCGAGAACGAGGCGACCTTCATGCATACCGCAAAGGCCCTGAAAGCCTGGCTGGAGATGCTCTTCCCGTACATCATCAAGACTATGGGAATAGAGAGATCGTAAGTCTCATTTTGCCGAAAAAGTCTCAACTTTGCTCCAAAAGTCTCAATTGTCCTCTCAACCGGTTGTTTTTTGTTCCGGGGGCAGTATAGAATAACAGCGTCAGAGTTAAGAACAGACGCGGACAAATGAATAGTGGGTTAATATGCTTGACGAATAATTGCCTGCTGTGATATTCTACTCGCTGCCGCTTATTAATATTTTAGCGGCGATCCTTGTCCGGTTTACCGGACCGAATAGTCCAGAAGGAGGTGAATGATATGGCAAACAATTATCGTTTGATCACAGTCCTCAATGCATCTGCAGGTGATGAGGCACTCGCTTCTCTTACTGACTCCGTCAAAGCTAAGCTCGAATCCGGCGCTACGATCAAGTCTTTTGACATCGTCGGCAACAAAGAGCTCGCTTATGAGATCGAGGGACAGAAGAGCGGCTGCTATGTTCAAGCATATTTTTCTGCCGAGAGCGATTTCCCCAAGGAACTTGAGCGTGTTCTCAAGATCACAGACGGCGTACTTCGTTTTCTCATTGTCAGCGTCGGTGAGTGATCACTGCGCATAGCAGAGAAAGGCAAGACAAATGAACAAAGTAGAGTTGGTAGGAAGACTTACCAAAGACCCCGAAGTAAAGCTTACTTCAAACCAGACCCAGTTCTGTAACTTCACGGTGGCGGTAGACCGCCGCTTCAAGGACAGCAACGGCCAGAGACAGGCTGATTTCATCAGCTGCGTCGCATGGAGACAGACTGCTGCCTTCATCCAGAAGTATTTCCGCAAGGGAAGCAGGATCGGACTTGTGGGAAGCATCCAGACCCGCAATTACGAGGATCAGAACGGCCAGAAGCGTTATATCACCGAAGTAGTGGTAGACGAGGCCGAGTTCGTTGAATCCGGTAACGGCCAGCAGGGCAGCGAGCCCGCATATCACGAGGCACCGGTTGCAAGACCGTCTTCGTCATTTGCGCCTCCTCCGGCAGGATCCGCGGCATCAGATGCGCCTCTCGCGCCCAAGACTCAGATCGAGCCTGCCGGTGACCCCGGTTTCGGGCCTGGTGATCAGGTAGATCTTCCGTTTGAGATTTAATTTGTGAAGGAGATCACACAAAATGGCAGAAAACAGAGCACCTAAGGCCGGTGGAAAAGAATTTGCCGGCGGAATGAGGCAGAGACGTACACGCAGGAAGGTCTGCACGTTCTGCGCTAATAAGGTTGAGAGCATCGATTTCATGGATGATGTACTCCTCAAGAAGTACATCTCTGAGAGCGGCAAGATTCTCCCCAAGAGAATGACCGGCACATGCGCTATCCATCAGCGTGAGCTGACAACAGCTATCAAGCGCGCTCGCCAGATCGCGCTGCTTCCTTACACAGCGCAGTAATCGCGGCCCTTTCGGCTTGATCGTATCGGGCTGCTTGCAAGGCAGGCGATGGCCGATACGGTTTCTACAAGATTTTAAGGACAATCGGGCATCACTCCGACACATATTTGCCTCAATGGCTTATAATATGTTCTGGTGATGCCCGATTTATATTTTCAGGCAAAAAAGATTCAGGAGAATACTTATGAAGGTCATACTTCTTTCAGACGTTAAGAATCTCGGCAAGGCAGGCGACGTGGTCAATGCCAGCGACGGTTACGCAAGGAACTTCCTTTTCAAGCAGGGTCTCGCCAAGGAGATGACTGCAGCCGGACTCAACGAAGTCAAGGTACAGGCAGGCGCTAAGGCCGAGCACGAGAGAAGAGCTCTGGAGCAGGCTCAGGAGACCAAGAAGACCATCGAGGGCAAGACTTTTGAGGTCAAGGCCAGGGGCGGTGCTGACGGCAGACTCTACGGAGCAGTTACTGCTTCTGATATCTCCGACACGCTTAAGGCGGCAGGCTTCGAGATCGAGAAGAAGAAGGTCGTGATCAACAACCCCATCAAGAACACGGGCATCTTTTCCGTACGTGTTAAGCTTCACCCTAAGGTTTCAGCCGATATTAACGTTGAAGTCGTTGTTAACTGACCGGAGCTGATAAAGATGAACGAAGATCCCGGATACATGGATAATCTTATAGACGCAGGCAGCGCGCAGGACGATTCCGTTGAGATCGAGATGGCGCTTTTATCTCTTTGCATGCGCAAGGACAAGGCTATGCTCGAAGCAGTCGAGAGCAGGCTCGTTAAGGAGGATTTTTCCGATCCCCGCAATGTGCTGATCTTCGGTACTATTGTTGACATGTTCCTGAGCAACTCAAGCATCGACCGCTTCACGGTCACCAATGAGCTTGAGAGAAAGGGTCTGCTTGAGCAGGCGGGAGGCCTTCGTTATATCTACAAGGTCGGAGAGACGACGGCAGTTTCTTCCGGCATGCAAAGCTATATTTCAGCGATCCGGGAGAAGAGCGACAAGAACAAGCTCTTAAGAGAACTGGACAAGGTCAGGGGAATGGCCGTAAGCGGCGAGAAATCCTCTGATGTTGTTGACTATGCCATCTCTTCCATCTCGGCGCTAAAGTCAACAGGTGAGACAAAGGGATTCGAGTCACTTTCATCGGTGCTCAAGACCGTTATGGTCGAGATGGGTGAGGAACTCAAGCCCGACAGCAACAGCAAGCTTGTTAAGCTCGGATTCCCCAAGCTCGACGAGATGCTTGCGGGCGGACTCAAGCCGGGTTCGCTCAACATACTTGCCGCCAGACCTGCAATGGGTAAGACAGCCCTTGCGATAAACATGGCGGCCAATGTCGCAGCCAACAACAAACCGGTTGCGATCTTTTCACTCGAGATGTCAAAACAGGAAGTCGCCAAGAGGTTTATGTCAGCATCCATGAACAGGCCTCTGACACAGATCCTGTATTCACATAGGATGACTCCGGATGACAAGAAGGAGATCAACAGTGCAGTCGTTAAGCTTTCTGATTTCCCGGTATATATCGATGACACTTCCGATATCAACCCGGTAACGATGAAGTCAAAGCTTACGGAACTTGCCGCCAAGCCCGAATCCGCTCCCAAGCTGGTCATAGTCGACTATCTGCAGCTCATGAGCCTTCCGGGCAACAACAGCTCGCGTAACGATGAAGTTACCAAGATATCCAGAATGTTAAAGCTCCTCGCAAAGGAGTTCGGAGTGCCGATAATCGCACTCTCACAGCTCTCCAGAGGAGCTGCGAAGAGAGATGATCATACGCCTCAGCTTTCTGACTTGAGAGACTCCGGTGCTATCGAGCAGGATGCCGATACGGTAATGTTCATCGACCGCCCTGATTACTACAAGGTCAATGATGACAATGCCCCGAAGAACGGCGACGGAGACGGCGCTCCCCAGGAGCAGAATTCCGATAACGACAACGTGGTAAAGGATGCTTACATCTACCTGTCCAAGAACCGTCAGGGAAGGACCGGCAGGGACAAGGTATGCTGGATCGCGAGGAAGACTCTTTTCTACGAGTTTGACAAGAACAATCAATACCGCGATGAGAACGAGAGCCCTTATACAAGGACTCAGACTGCGGACAGCGCTGCTTCAAGCTATGACTTTGAAGATGAAGCGGATAACGATCATGTTGATGCCGACGTACCGCCTCCGGGAGACGGTGATGATCCGTTTTTCGCTAATGCGCACGATGATTTCCAGGACGGTTTCTGATACAAATGAAGAACGGTGCGGACAGTCTGAGACAGGAGCTTGCCCAAAGGGTCGGCGGCTTCTGCCGTGATAAGGAGCTTCTTGAATGTGACGGCGTTATCGCTGCCTGCTCGGGAGGACCTGATTCGGTAGCGCTATTGCTCTTGCTGTCTGATCTCATCAAGGACAGTGCAAAGCCCGTAAGACTGTTCGCGATTCATATCAATCACAACTTAAGGCCGGGAGACTGCGAACGGGATGCCGAACTTACGGCGTCTTTCTGTGCTTCGCTTGGAGTTCCTCTCAAGACGGTGGATTATGATGTTGCCCGGTATGCCGAAGATAACAGGCTGTCCGAAGAGACGGCCGGTCGTGTGCTCAGGTACGAGGCTTTCGATACTTATGCGCAGGAACTCAAGGAGTCTGAAGGACTCATGGATATCAGGATCGCGGTCGCCCATCACAAAAATGACGTTGCTGAGACCATGATGATGAACCTGTTCCGCGGAGCAGGCCTGGAAGGACTCGTCACGCCGCGTGCAAGGACCGGGAACATTATCAGACCGTTGCTTTGCTGTTCCAAGAGCGAACTTACGCTGATGCTCAAGGAAGAGGGCATCATATATGCAGTTGATGCCACCAACCTTGAGACTGACGGTACCAGAAATGTCTGGCGCAACGTCCTTCTTCCCGAGGTCGAGAAAAGGACCGGAGTGAACCCTTCCGGCTCTTTGAACAGGACTTATGCACTTATCGAGGAAGATCTCGATTATCTGGCACAGGAGGCCGAGAAAGCATATGCCGACTGCCTTGTCATGCATGGCAGTGGCGATTCCGCGTTAAGATCACTCGACTGCAGGAAGGCTGCAGGACTTGCACCCGCAATGAATTCAAGGGTCATTAGAAAGCTCTGGCTCGATACTTTCGGGAACCTGACGGATTTCGAGGCTTCAAACCTCAAGCAGTGCTCAAAGCTCATTGCAAGGGGAGAAGCGGGCGGCGAAGTGCTCCTGCCGATGCCCTTTTCACGCAAAGCATACAGGTGCGGCAGTTATTTCTTTTTCTGCAGGGATGAGGAGACAGGAGGCTGCGCAAGGGCAATAGCCTCGGATATGGGGCTTGCCGTAGCGCCCGTGCCGGTGTCCATCGATATTACGGTTCCGGAAAAGTACGGCGAGGATGGAATGATTGCCGTAAAAATCCCGAACACAGATCTCGTTATTTATATATATTTATTTGAGAATAAGGGTAAGTTGGAGTATAATAACTCTTCGTGGTTTTGTCCGATCGGACCGGCAAGAGAAGGCAATCTCCGTCTGGTCAATCTGGCGGCTGATCCTCTTAACCGGGTGTTCCGGAAGGCAGGCGCGACCGGCTCGAAAAAGATCACGAGGCTCTTTACGGATATCAAAGTACCGGAAAGCGCAAGGGACAGCGTCCTTTTCGCTGCCGTGAAGGGTGAGGACAAGATCTTGTGGATCCCGGGCGTGGGTCACGCTGAGGGCTTCACGAGCGAACTGAGCAGGCAGAGGTACGGACAGTCTATTGGGACAGGGTCCGGAGACATACTGAAGATTACTTTGGAGAGGCGTCAAGATGGCAATTGATACATCGAGGGTTCTGGTAACGCATGAACAGATCGAGGAAATGCTCGAGCGCCTCGCAGATCAGCTCAACCGCGATTATGCGGGCAAGCACCTGATCGTCGTAGGTATCCTGACCGGTGCCTTCATTTTTACTTCTGACCTGATAAGGCGTCTTACGATGCCTGTGACGGTCGATTTCATGCAGGTGTCGAGCTATGTCGGAGAACTCTCCACGGGCGTGCTCAAGATCAAGAAGGATATGAGCTACGACATAGAAGGCAAGGACGTCCTGATAGTTGAGGACATCGTCGATACAGGCAGAACGCTCGCTCTCCTTATGGATATGCTTGCGAAAAGGAATCCTGCCTCGCTCAAGGTCTGCACGGCTTTCGACAAGCCTGCAAGAAGAGTTAACAGTTTCGTGCCCGATTATAACGGGCTTACGGTCCCGGACGAGTTTATTGTCGGCTACGGCCTCGATCTCGACGGGGAATACAGGAATTTTGACGACATAAGGATCGTTAGAAAGGTTTAGGTTAAGAATGTCTGACAAAGGTGAAGGAAACAGCAGGCCGCGTTTCGGAGGGTTGTTTTTCTATCTGATTATGCTGGTGCTTCTCGTCGTTTTCTCGACGATGGTATTCGGCGGCAATTACGGTAAAAAAGAACAGGCAAAGTTGTCTGATGTATTGGGATATATTGATAACACCGGCAACGAAGTCGAGATGGTAGAAGTCAAGGGTACGGTCGTAACCGTAAGGTATAAGAACGAACAGGGCCAGCTCTCGGAGATCTCACAGTCGATCCCTTACGAGTACGTTGATGACCTTATCGCTAAGCTCCAGACAGCGAAGGCATCCGGCAGGATCAAGGATTATAACTATACCGAGCCGTTTGACTGGTCGATCATCCTGAATATCGGCAGCCTCCTTCTGGCCGCGATCATCATCATCGTCCTTTTCGTAAATATCAGCAGACAGAGCAGGGAAGGAAGCAGCGTCTTCAGCTTCGGAAACAACAGAGCGAGGGTCTCCGATCCCAACAAGATCAAGGTCAAGTTCGCGGATGTTGCCGGTTCCGTTGAAGAGAAGGAAGAACTTTCCGAGATCGTCGACTTCCTCAAGAACCCTAAGAAATACCAGCAGCTCGGAGCAAAGATTCCCAAGGGCGTTCTCCTCTACGGCGCTCCCGGTACGGGTAAGACACTTCTTGCGCGTGCCGTCGCAGGTGAGGCGGGAGTCAAGTTCTTCTACATCTCCGGTTCCGATTTCGTTGAAATGCTCGTAGGTGTCGGCGCTTCACGTGTAAGATCGCTTTTCGCCGATGCAAAGAGAGAAGCTCCTTCCGTTGTCTTCATCGATGAGATCGATGCAGTTGGACGTAAGAGAGGCGCAGGCCTTGGCGGCGGACAGGATGAGCGCGAGCAGACGCTGAACCAGATCCTCGTTGAGATGGACGGTTTCGATGTTAATTCAAACATAATCGTCATGGCAGCAACAAACCGTGTTGACGTTCTGGATCCGGCACTGCTCAGACCCGGAAGATTTGACCGACGCATCATGGTCAACATGCCTGATGCCGATGAACGTGAGGCTATCCTCAAGATTCACGCAAAGAACAAGCCCCTTGCCAAGGACGTAAGCCTCCGCGAGGTCGCACTCTCGACAGTCGGCTTTACCGGTGCTGATCTTGAGAACCTGCTCAACGAGGCGGCTCTCATGACCGCGCGTCACAACAAGAAAGAGATCTCAATGCTTGAGGTTACGGACGCAATGTTCCGTGTCCAGATGGGACCTCAGAAGAATTCCAAGAAACTGACCGACAAGGTCAAGAACCTTACCGCTTACCACGAAGCCGGACACGCGGTTGTTCTCCGTGCCACTTCCGATTTCGAGAAGGTTGACCGTGTAACCATCATTCCTGCGGGCCAGGCGGGCGGATATACCGCATACAAGCCGATCGAGGATACGGATTTCTATACTGAGAAGATGCTTCTTGATACGATCAAGATGAGCCTCGGCGGACGCGCCGCAGAGGAGATCTTCTTAGGAGAGATTTCGACCGGTGCTGCTTCAGACCTCAGGCACTGCAATGACATCGCAAAGAATATGATCAAGCGTTACGGACTTTCCAAAAAGTTCCGCAACATGGTCTTCGGCGACGAGAATGAGGAAGTCTTCCTCGGTTACTCGATGGGCCAGGTCCAGAGCTATTCAGAGCAGACAGCAGCCGCGATCGATGCCGAGATCAAGATGATCATTGATGATTGCTACGCTGAGGCGAAACGCATCCTGATCGAAAAGCAGGCTGTCGTTGAAGGCCTCGCTAACAGGCTTAAGAAGAAGCTTACCGTTGACGGACCTGATTTCGAGAAGATCTACGTTAACAACGGCGACCTGTCAAAGGTTTTCCCTGACGAGCTTGCCACTGAAGAGTCAAAGTCAGAGTCCGGAGATGAGACGGCTCCCGTCGCAGTTCCTGTTGAAGCTTCTTCCGAGACTCCGGCTGAAGTTCCCGAGCAGGCGCCTGCCGAAGATGGCGAGCCCACATGGCCTGCCGAGGCTGCAAACCTTGATCATGACCTGAACAGGGACGATCCGGGTCCGACGGACTGATATATAGATTAGTATTAACTAAAACAGAATGAGCTGCCTCAATAGTGGATGATCTCACTTTTGGGGCAGTTCTTTTAGTTTTTGACTGCCTGACCTATAAGAAACGAAAAATTCTTTTCTTATAGGTACATTTTTGGCCTTTTAGCCGTTTTCAAAGAAAAATGTACCTATAAGAAATCGAAAATGAAATTCTTATAGGTACACGAGTGTCTAAAAACGCGATTTTGAAGCAAAACGTACCTATAAGAAACGAAAAAATAATTTCTTATAGGTCATTGAAATCAATTAAAAACGACAGAGGCTGTCTCATTATGTTTTGAGACAGCCCCTTCTTTGCGAATGGTTTATGTGCGTTTATACTTGCGCGCTTGGATCAAGCCAGCTGTGAGATCGCTTCCTCGACAGTATATGCCTTGCCGGATTTGATCAGGTCGATGATCTTGCCGAGATTTTCGCAGTCCTGGTACTCGGTGGGAACAAGGTACTCATACTGAGCCATCTCGCCGATCAGTTTGTTGAGACGGTCTGACATCTGCTGGTTCCTGACGCCTTCCTGGTATTTCTGGTTAAATTCCCTGATCATGTAATCTGCGTTGGTGTTGAATGAGTTTCTCTTTTTCTTGGCGATGATGATCCCGATGAAGATGATGGCTACACCAACCAGTGCCGCTAAGAAATAACCGCCGTAGATGCTGCCCATAAAGCTGGAAGGATCTATAGAAGAAGTGCCATATCTGGAATATCTGTAGTTTCCGGAATCAACGGCGGAAACCATGGTCACGATAACGATTACTATGTATAAGATGGAGGCTGCACCGATGCCGCCAACCAAATAAGGCCACAAGTACTTCATGAGAGTTCTCTTCTTGAAATCACCGTTTGGCGCAGAAGGGAATTCTGACTGAGGTCTGATCCGGGAACCGAGGTCCGATGCTTCGCTCAGTAAAGACTTGAATCTTTCCAGCTTTTTGAGCAGATCGTCCCTGATTATTTCCGGGGCTCTGTCCGTGGGTGTTCCGCATTTTCCGCAGGTGATGGCGTTGTCGCCCATAGGCGCACCGCATTGCTTACAATTGATCATAAAAGATCCTCCTCCTTTTAATCTATCCTTTTTCGTTTATTGACGCTGTTAAAAATACAACGCTTATTCCATGGGAATACTATACAGTAATAAATAATCTTTTACAAAGAGATTTTTGGCTTATTTGCATCAGACATAGCAAAACAGACCAGTGTAACAATGTTACACAGCCAGGACCGGTATATTCCTGGCTCTTGTTTTCAAAACGTTTATCCTTTTAACAAAATGGTAATTTGACACTCTAAAGCCTCAATCCTAAAATAATATATAAGGAAAATCATACATTTTGCACGCTTCTGAGCTTTGAGAGGGTGAAGAGGAGATACCGTAAAATGGCAGGAAAGATGATCTTTAAGCAATCTGCTGTCCGTAACAACGGCAAGGGTTATACACTTGTCGAGATGATCGTTGTGCTCGTAGTCCTCTCGATCCTGGCTGCGTCAGGGATCTTCTCCGCTGTCGGTTATGTAAAGAAATCAAATTTCGATAAGAATCAGAGCAATGCCGAGGCCATTTATCACGCTGCCCAGTCCGCTCTTCAGCAAATGGAGAAGGCCGGCAAGATCAACGACTGGGTCAAAGATAATCTTGATAAATCCAAATATGCTTTCGAGTATGTGGCCGATAACCAGTCATCCAACATTACACTTGAAAAAACATACAAGTGGGATCCTTACAACGATTTCAATGTCCAGACTGCAAAGCCGAACACTTCGGTTCATATGCGCTTCGTTCTTACCTACAATCCGAATAAGACAAGCGAAGACGAGAGCAAGACTGTTAAGGGGCTGGTCCAGCCGTATTTCTATGATGGTACTATCTTCGAGGGGACTATCACCATTGAATTTGATGTAGAGAAGTCGTCTGATGCTTACAAGACAGAGCATTTTTCCGCTAAATGCCTGTCGGTCTTCTATAATTCCAGAGCCAAGAAAGGCTGGAGCAGCAGCGCTTATGACGGATCGGCTACAAAAGTCCCGACCAGAGCGTATTCTTTCAGAAGAAATACTAGTCTCATTGGTTACTGCGAAGGTTATACCGGAACTTCAGTCGATACCGTTTATCTGCCTGAACTTCAGGAAGGAATCAAGATCAAGAAATTCGCTGTCGATTTTACCTCTGAGCTTGAAGGCGAGGACGAGAATGCTGTTGAAAAGACTTACACCTGGCTTACTTGGGCTGCAACAAATGATAAGGTGAACCTTATCGGAGCAAAAAAAGACGTTTATTACCGTTTTGCTCTGTATGAGGATTCGGAGTCAGGTAAAGTCCTTAAAAAAGTACTTATCCTTAACGAAGATTTCCTTCTTGACGGCGATACTGCCGGAGGAAGCAAAAAATCAGTGGATTTCTCAGGACTTGAAGGTGCGAGCGATGGAGAAACTTATCGCGGAGCGACCGTTGTGGAAGAGACCTACCCTGTGGATTATTCCGATACTGTCAGTCACGACATCACGAAAAAGAGCATAATCATTAAGGCCCAGGTGTTTGCAGCAGACAGCGAAAATGCCGCATATGACGGTGCAGATAACACGGCTATCGATGGCGCGATGCATGAGGTGAGACTTAAGATTTCTTATGTCATGAACGAATACGATAGCACCGGAACAAACAAGAAGGATTCTTATTACGAGTATTCCATTGACATAACGCCTTTCATGACCGAAGGCACCAACAGGGCCGTCCTGAAGATATATCCGAACTACTTCAGCGATACGACTATGGCTAAGATCAATGACAGTGACGGGATCATACCTTTCAAGAAGGGCAAGAGCGTAACCATCGAGACGGAACCTGAAGATCCGGCGGAACCGTAACGAGAAGGTAAGAAATAATAAAGGGTATTGTGATAAAATCTTAAAAAGACTTGATAAGTCTGAACTATAACAAAAGGGTTTTTGGAGGGTGTTTTGGCGAACACTTCTAAAAGGAACAATGAAAGCAGGGAAGGTACCGTATTCTACAGACGGCGTATAGGCGATTGGCTTAGACGTTATATCATTGAATTGGTCCTTGTAGCGCTAGTAGTGGCATTCGTTATCACCACGACCGTCATAACGATAGGCGCCAGATCGGCCTTCCGTGAAGCCAAGGATGTCAGGACGGCTCTGAAATTTGTCGGCACCCAGTATTACGGCGCGAATTCAAGTATTTTCGATCCGTCGAAGATCAACGGTCTTGCCGACGGCGCGGCCGAGGATGTTGCGGCCGTATCTACACGCAAAGGCAAGGTGTATCTCTATGCATGGGATGAAAAGGATAATGAGCCTTTGAGGTTTGAATACCGTAAAGGCCTTTATACCGTTACCTATATTGCTGACAAGTATACCGGGAAGACCGGCGAGGACGGGAGAGTGAACCAGATGATGGGACACTGGGATGTCACGTACTCGTTTAATGTGTTGAATTACGATACTGAATAAACAGGGGAAGGAAACAACGTATGCCGGAATATAAATATCGTGCTCAGGACTCAAGCGGCAAGATCGTCAAGGGACGTACGGATGCGGCTGACAGTGCTGCGCTTCAGAAGCGTTTCCACGATGAAGGCCTTACGCTTTTGGAGGCGACTCCGGTCGTTAGGCGTATTGCTTTAAAAGCGTTGAAAAAAGCACAGCTTGCAGACTTTGCAAGACAGCTCGGAACACTTACAAAAGCCGGTGTAAGCCTTATAAAGGCACTTGACATCATTGCACATGACGAATCTATTGACACCTATGAGCGAGACGTTTTTCTGAAACTGCGTGACAGGATCGTTCAGGGCGTGGCGCTCTCCAATGCAATGGAGGAACTGGATCCTACTTTCCCGGATCTGTTCATCTTTATGATGAGATCGGCTGAGCAGACCGGTAACCTCGATGATACCGCGTTGAGGCTCGCTGCTCACTATACGGAAGAGAATGAGCTCGAGCAGAAGGTAAAGAGTTCGCTTACTTATCCTAAGATCCTTTCTGTTCTCATCGTCGCGGTCGTTGCGATCCTTTTCGGTTATGTATTGCCGCAGTTCAAAGACATGTTCGATGCAATGCCTTCGCTGCCGCTTTCCACCAGGATACTGATGGCGATATCCGACTTCGTGGCGACCAGATGGTACATTATCCTGATCGTTGTGGCGCTGTTCCTGATCTTCGGAAAGATGATATTCAGGATCCCCGTTATCCGTTATCAGATCGATAAGTTCAAGACCAAGGGACCTTGGGGGAAGCTTACAAAGGTCATCTATTCGGCAAGATTTGCGAGAACCCTGAGTTCGCTCTATGCAGGCGGTATCGCGATCTACAGCAGTGTTGAGATCGCGAAAAACACAATCGGCAATTCATATATCGAAGCGCAGTTCGATGAAGTTCTGAGGAAGGTCGCGGGAGGAAGCTCGATCTCCGAATCGATCAAGAACGTTGACGGATTTGTTTATAAGCTTCCGTCATCCATCAAGATCGGCGAGGAGACAGGCATGCTCGCCCCGATGCTCGAATCAGTCGCGAACGATCTGGACTTCTATTCCAGACAGGCGCTCGTCAAGTTGACTTCTTTGATCGAACCGGTAATGATCGTCGTTATGGCGGTTATCGTCGGCTTCGTTATCATAGCGGTAATCACGCCTATCTATAACTCCTATTCGACAATAGGCGCAGGTGTATAAGGAAAGGTAAGAAAGCTTATGTCTGTTACTGTATTTCTGTCTAATACTAACATTCAGATCGTAGTGGGTTCCGGCTCTGCCAAGGCGATCAAAGTAAATCGCCTCGTATCAGTCAGCGTCCCGGGAGGAGCTGTTCTCAACGGTGTAGTCATGGATGAGAACGCGCTCGTTGCGGCGATCAAGGAATGCTGGAAGCTCAACAAGCTCCCTAAGAATAATGTCGTGCTCATCTTAAACAGCCCTCAGCTCCGTGCCAATATCATCGAGATGCCTTCGATGCCGGAGAAGAAAACGACCGAGTATGTACAGCGTGAGACGAAGGATGCAAGACTTACAAAGCCGGTATCAGCCTGGTACATGATCGGCAAGGATAACAAGCTTAAGACGCAGAAGGTCATATCCGAGACTGCGGATGCTCAGTTCGTCGATAACTATGTGAGCATTTTCGCCAAGGCGGGCATCAGGCTCGTCGATATCCACGACGGTGTAAATCTCGCTATCAACCTGCTCAGGGGAACGACGCGCAACAGGACGATCGTTTACATGATCCTTGACGGTACGTCGCTCGTTACCATCTTTTTTGCGAAAGGCCTTTACTATTACCATTCGACAAAGAGAGTCTTCAACCAGCCGGGTTCATCCGAATTCGCCCGTGAGATCTTCGGAGCCATCTCCGAGATCCGTCAGTTTGCTTCCGCACAGGATCTTGAAGAAGCGATCGAAGAGCTACAGTTCGCAGGCCTGGGCGAACAGCAGGTCGCAAGACTTGCTGAAGATATCGGCGAGATCGACAGCAACATCAACGTGTCCGCCGTTGTCTGCCCGAGTTATGTCAAGGTAAAGACCAATCAGAAGCAGTTCCCTTACTTCGTATATCCTGTTGCCGGCCTTGCAAAGATCAGCTCGGTAAAGCTTGATATCCTTACGGCCAACAGGAAGAGCGCCGATAAGTTCATCAGAAAACAGCATATCTTGAAGTCCATCCTTCCTGCCGCAGGATTCCTTTTGCTTTTAGTAGCGATCTATGCGACTCTGATGATCCTCATATCGCAGAAGCAAAAGCAGCTCAATGAGCTGAATAAGGAGAATACCCAGCCGGATGTACTTACTGACGTCTTAAGATATCAGGATATTTCTGATGTCATCACAGGCGTCGGAAGCAGGCAGGGCGGTCTTAATAAATTAAACGGTTATCTTATTACGTATCCTATACCTGATTCCGATGTCAACAGGATTATAAAGAATGCCGCGAACAATTATAACGTTACGGTCACTGTCAATTCATACAATGCGACGAGCGGCGTATTCAACATAACGGCGGAGTCTTCCGAAGTTGAGCTCATCAACCAGTTCATCGCAGAACTTATGAAGATGGATAAATTCGAGAAGATCGATTATACGGGCTATCAGGCCATCAGCGACAAGGACGGCAACAGCGCATGGAGGATCAATGTGGTCTGCACGCTAGCTGCCCGTAAGACAGATACACAGAAGGCCGGGGAGGGTGCTTGATATGAAAATGGAAACTTCTCTTAAGCCGCAGGACAAGAAAACCATAGCAGTCGTGTTATATATTGCGGTTGTAGTTCTTTTCGGCTGGTATATGATCAGGCCGGCTGCCATGAAATTCGTTGAAATGGACGACAAGATCAGGAGTGCCGAACTGACAAAACAGGAATACAGGATGAAGAGGCTTCAGCTCGGCTCGGCTGAGGTTCTCTACAACAGGGCTGTTACGGATATAACCGGTTCGACAAAGAATTTCTACGATGTCATGGACAACTCGAAGATCGAGAAGATGGGAACCGCTTACATCCTGAGATTCGGACTTACGCCTGTTGACTTTACGGTCAACATAAGGGACGGTTCTTACGTTAAGGAAGAGCCTTACGCCTATTCCGGCATCAAGGAGGAGAAGGCTGATTCCTCGTCCGCTTCCGAGACTCCGGAAGTGGATACTTCCGCGACCGTTAAGGATCCGTCCGCTATGGCATCCCTTGATGTCAAATCGCTTCAGGCGTTCTACTCCACGGCTATCGCCGGCGTAAAGTCAACTGAGCCTTCCGAGGTCGAGTGCGCAAAGATCTCGATCGTCGTTCAGGGAACTCAGGAAAGATGCCAGTCCATGATCGACGATATCACTAAAAATCCTTCGATCAGGGTTACGGGCTTCTCATGGGCTGATGCCAAGGAGATCTGGAGCGTTGACGAGAAAGGGAACAAGACGCTCATGAATCCCGATTATAAGGAATTGAAGCTCGACTTGAACTTCTATATGACCGAGAAACCACATTTTGAGAAATCAGAGGGATGATGTATGGATAACAACGGACAAGTCAGCAAGATCAGGATAGGTGACCTGCTCGTAACTGCGGGTTATATCACCGAGGCTCAGCTCAAAGAAGCTCTTGCGATCCAGAAAGAGTCGAAGGGCAAGCGTGTCGGTGAGGTCCTTCAGGACTTAGGATACGCAACCGAGAAGCAGATCCTGACGGCTCTGGCGGACAGACTCGGAACCGTTCTGATAGATATATCTACATATAAGATCGATCTTGAAGCGGTAAGGCTCATCCCGAAGCAGATGGCCGAGCAGTATGTCATGATGCCGATCGAGAATAATGACGGCCAGGTCATTCTGGCGGTTAACGATCCGCTCAACCTCTACGCGATCGAGGATATCAGGCAGACGATAGGTCTTCCCGTTGACACCGTTCTTGCAGAACTTGAGCCGCTGAAGAGCGCTATCGAATACCAGTATGCAGAGATCAAGGCAAAGGCGGCTGCCGAGACGGCAAATATCAACGCTACGGGCATTGACATCGACGAGCTTGTTATTGATACGAGTGCCGGTGCTGACGACGCGCCTATCATCAACCTCGTTAACTCGCTCCTGGACAAAGCTTTCCAGGATAACGCATCGGATATCCATATCGAGCCTTTTGAGCGCAACGTCATGGTAAGAATGCGTATCGACGGTACGCTCCTTGATTACATCACGCTCCAGAAGAACGTTCAGGACTCGCTCGTCGCGAGGATCAAGATCATGGGCGAAATGGATATCGCCGAGCGCCGTATACCTCAGGACGGCCACTTCAGGGTCAGGATCCAGGGACAGATCGTCAACGTCCGTGTCAACGTCATTCCTACCGTTTTCGGTGAGAAAGTCGTTTTGCGTCTCATCATGTCGGTAGTTGAGATCGACCATAACGAGACTTTCGGTATGGCAGAAGATGCCTTCAAAAAGTTCAGCGAAATGCTCAAGATGCCTAACGGACTCATCTATATCACAGGACCTACGGGTTCAGGTAAGTCCACAACGCTCTACAATGCGTTGGCATCCTTGTCTCACAGACAGGTCAACATCAGTACGATCGAGGATCCTGTCGAGAAGAACCTGCCGAGACTTAACCAGGTCCAGGTACATCCGCAGGCCGGCCTTACATTTGAGATCGGTCTCCGCGCCCTCATGCGTCAGGACCCGGATATCATCATGGTAGGTGAGACGCGTGACGCAGAGACCGCAACGATCGCCATCAGGGCAGCTATTACGGGTCACCTCGTTCTTTCAACGCTTCATACTAACGATGCAGCTTCGACGGTCGTAAGACTCATAGACATGGGTTCTGAACCTTATCTTCTGTCTTCTGCTCTCGCAGGTGTAGTCGCGCAGAGACTTGTCCGTAAGGTCTGCCCCCACTGTGGGCGCGTAGAGCCCCTCACGGATGCCCAGATTGAATTCGTAGGTCATGACATTCCTACCGCAAAGAAGGCCGTGGGATGCGTTCACTGCCACGGAGCAGGCTATCTCGGAAGAACTGCGATCCACGAGGTCCTGGTGATCGACAAAGAGATGCGCAAGATGGTCGCTGCCAACGCAACTGCCGAGGAAATGAAGAAATATGCCATCCGTAACCAGGGCATGATAACCCTGAAGCAGGCATGCATCAGCCTCGTCGAGCAGGGCATTACCACGATGGAAGAACTAGAGCGCGTCGCTTATTATGACGACTGATAAGAAGCGGACAAATAGGTTTATTAAAGACATGGGAGCGGTCAACACTCCCGTGTTTTATATTTTCGGCTTTGTAGGCATAGCTTCGGCCATAATAGTCTGCGGTTTTGAATGGAAGACCATCATCACTGCAGTATTCCTGATCCTGCTTGCAGCCTGCGCCGCCGCAGACAACAATAAAGGAATAGTCCCGGACCTTCTGAATGTACTGATCACTGTTTTGGCCGTAGTCAGGATATTAACAAACAATATAAATATACAGACTATCATCACCCATTTGGGCGGAGCGGTCGTGATCTCCGTGCCGATGCTTATAATCGCTTTGTTTGTCAAGGGCGGCTTCGGAGGCGGAGATATCAAGATGATGGCCGCGGCGGGCCTGTTTTTGGGGCTGGACAAGACCATTATTGCCGCCGTTATAGCCTTTTGTATCGCAGGGATATACGGATTGTTAATTTTGTTAACAAAGAAAAAGGGTGCAAAGAGCAAGGTCAAATTAGCGCCATATTTGGCCTTGGGATGCGCATTTTCAGAGCTTTTTGCGGCATCTTTCATAGAGATCTTTTACTCGTTTTTATGAGTTTTCCGTTTACAAACCGTTTGCAAACAAGGGGTTTAGCGGTTTCGGGTAAACAAATTGTAACCCGGAAATGAATTGTGGCGAAAATGTGTTGAAGTTCGATTTGCAATGAGTTATAGTGTAACCATCAAGCAAGTCAAGCGTATTTGACAAATCAAAAACAAACTCCCTCAAAGGGTGATTAACAACAAGGAGGTCACGGCCATGAAAAAAGTAGGTAAGTCAACAAAGAAGGGTTTCACCTTGGTAGAGCTCATTGTAGTCCTCGTTATCCTCGCAGTATTGGCAGCTATGCTCGTTCCTGCGCTCGTCGGCTACATTGACAGGGCAAGAGATGAGAAGGAATTCCAGACAGCAGCTACCATCTACGGTGCAGCTCAGGCAGTAGTTACAGAGAAGTATGCTAAGGATTCTACGCTGGCAGCCGGCTCGATTACAGATTCGAACTCTGCTGTTCTTAAGCTCGCAGGCGTTGATTCTAATGCGATTTCTTCGTTCACTTTCTCATACGGTTCTAATTACATTATTTCCGGAGGCAAAGTTAAGATCAACGGCAGCACATACAAGCTTACGATCACCAACGGTGTTCCGAAGTGGGAAGCTGGTAAGAACATTACTTAATCAGTTGTCTTAACTGATCAAAAACTAACCTAGAAACTGCGCCGGGCTTTCATGGCCCGGCGCTTTCATAAAAAAAGCTTTGACTAAGATACTTTTTCTTATTTTATATAGAGTGTATAATTAGAGTATAGTCCGGCAGTTTGTATAAAGGGAAACTTTATGAAACGGATGAGAAAAGGAAAGTTTATCGAAAGGACAGCCAGGATACTTGGCAATAACGAGGGCGCCAGCCTGGTGCTCGTTTCTGTTCTTGCGATCATAGTCCTCACTGCCGTTATTATCCTCAGAGTCACCACCTCAACTTTCATGGCTTCCGCCAACAGGCAGCTCAACCAGGATCAGGCTTATGAGCTTGCGGCAAGCCTCGGCGCATCGATCGATGTCCTTATCAACAACGGCAACCTGGATCCTGCAGACCTTGTAGGAGGCGGAGAAGACGGTTTCTATTCAGAGAACAATTTTGGGAATATGCCAAAAGCTTCCGTCAAGGCAGTAATGGAGGACGGAACTGTAGTCAGGACACTTAAAGTTACTGCCGTGGTTGGCAAAGCGCAGTACACCTACACCAAGGAGTATCTCAAGTGAAGATCATAGGCAAGACAAAAGCGATACTCATTGAGAAAAAGGCCGAGACTATGATCGAGGTCGTTGTCGCATTTCTGGTCATGACGATAGTGATGGCCCTTTTCGCGCAGGGAATGAGATATGCCGCAACAGCCCAGAATTTTGCCATGGAGAAGACAAGAGACACGGATAAAGCTTTGAAGTGCCTTCAGAATACGGTTGCCGGCAAAACAAATCCTGCAGATGTCGCAATTAATTCTTCCAATATTGATGATAAGGATCTTAATATCAACGGCAATAAGATGCTTAAGCTGACAAAGCACAGAGTTACGTTCCAGTCCGGCGGCGATACGAACACTTTCTACTATTACGTTTATGATGCTGATCCGAGTGAATGATATGTATAGAGTGAATATGAGACAGAACAGAAATTCGAAGAAGGGTATCACGCTGGTTGAACTCATTATTTCCATGACTTTGACAGCGATGTTTGCTGTTATCTGCGTTGCACTCATGAACCCTATCTCGAGAATGTATAAGGGAACGGTTAAGATCACCCGCGCCCAGCTTCTTGGCGATTCCATTATCGATTCCATCCGCAAAGAGTGCGACGGCCTCAAGACTGATGAGAGCACAACTGTCTGGATCGCGCAGCTGAATGAGGGTGAAGCAGATGACGAGGCTCTCAGATTGAACGGCCCTGCAAAAAAGGCTCCTGGCGGCAACGGCAATACTCTTGTAATCCAAAAAAACAACAACTACGCAGAAGCGATCTTTGCTTGTCTTCCAATTTCACACGATAACTATCTCGCTGTTCTGAACAATCCCGTGCAGGGAGATAAAGCTTCACACTCGATCGAACGTTTGTCCGCGGGTGGAGCATATGATCCCGACGAACCGAACGTCAAAAAGGGCATCGTTCACTTTGGCTATTATCAGGCCAAAGAAGATAAGGACGGTATCTTCCCGTTCAGAGCATACGATTATACTAACCCTGTCATGGCGGATGCTTATGGAGATTTTACCGTCAAACTTGAGTTCAAAGACCTTAAACTGAAGGATGACAAATATCCTTCATATTGCATGTGCGAGGTCACCGTTAAGGAGAACGGCAAGAAAGTCTATTCGCGCACGGCGGTAATCTCTTTCTCCGCAAACGGTTCCGGTCAGGGACACGGTGGCGGCGGTGGCGGCGGCCACTCAGATAACACGAAAAATGTTGATGTCACCATAAGATGGCTTGACAGCGACGGCTCTACAATTACATGGCCTTCAGGCGAGAGCATTACCATTACTTTGACGGGTACAAATCCTCAAAGGAGCAAGACTCTTACGGAAGGGCAGACCAGATTCAGTTTTGCAAATGTCAAACTTAACGGCAAACCGAAGCTTACGGCAACCAAAGTGGACGGATTTGAAGATCCTAAGGTTACCGGCAATTCCGACAGCGGGTACTATGTCACGTATAAGCGCGAGGACGTTGAGACGGTCAAGCTTATTAACGGAGAACAATTTGTTAATAAACTTGGTAAGGATAGTGTTACCGGCATCGTTTTCGGCAAAAAATCAGAATGGGTTTCACAAATAAACGGGTTTAAAGCGCAGGGTGCTAAGGTTGAAGGACCTGTAAATGTGGCTGTACCTTATGGTGATCCTTACAACAGCACAAATACAAGAGATGACTATGTTCTTTACAAAGTGACGATGAATGGCGTGCTGACTGATTATGTCCTCAGCAAATCCGGCAAGTTTGTTCTTAATGAAAGCTGCAAGTCGATGTTCCAAAATTGCAAGCAGCTTAAAACGATCACCGGCTTTACCGGACCGTCATTCAGTTCAGTATTTAGTAATAAGCTTACGACGGATATGTCTTCCATGTTTGAAAGTTGCGAGAAGATAGAAATATTTAGATTGGCCGGTCTTGTTACTTCTAAAGTTACTAATACTTCCGCAATGTTCAAGAAATGCAAAAGTGTAAATAGTTACGACTTTTCCGAATGGAATACATCCGGCATTACGAACATGTCGTATATGTTTAATGACTTCCAGATGTCTAAAACGGACTTTTCGTTAGACATATCCCATTTCAAGTTTAGTCAAACGCATGAAATAAATATGTCGTATATGTTCGATTCTTGTGGTGCCGCTACTATAGTTTTCCCTCAAATGAATAATAGTGACAAAACTAAGGAAATTTCGAACATTAATTATATGTTCAATAACTGCAAAAATCTTACAGCCATTACTAATATTCTGGTAAATAAGGAATCTGCAGGTGACTCGGCTTTGTCCAGTGCACCTCATGTTTGCTTTGACGGAGTTACCAGCCTTACTCATCTTTTTGGTGGCTGTACGAAGTTCAAGAATGTCAAGCTATGGATCAGTATGTCCGGTTGTTCCAGCATTGAGAATCTGTTCTCAGATTGTACCAACCTTAATACGCTTGATCTTAGCGAATCAAATTTTTACTCTTTAGAGAAAATGACATACTTCATCTATAACAGTGAGGGATTAACCAAGGTTAAGATAAATAACGCTTCATTTCATAAATATACCGGTACTCCTATAAATAATAAGGTGCCTTCGTTTGAAAAATGCAATGGTTTAGAGCACTTAGAAATGAAAAATACTGATCTGAGTTCGGTAATAAATGCGTTATTCATAGGCCGAAGATCGATTAAGCATCTTGACTTGTCCGGTTCGGTAATGACAAGTTACACGGAAGTCAATAAATTACTTGCCTACACAAATCAGGAGTTTAAACTTGAGTATATAGATTTTACTGGAACTCAGTTTGGTAATTACACTTCTGCATACCAGATGTTCACCCGTTGTAAGAATATTCAAAAGGTTAAAGGTTTTAGATTCCCGAGTGATAGTAGGGAAGTCTTCAAATCATGTAATTTGACAACAAAGATTACATTAGAGAATTGCAGTGCTTCAGCTAATACAAATGTGAGCAGCATGTTCTTTGAGTGCACCAATCTTAAAACTGTTGATCTAAACACTTTTGATACATCAAATGTCATCAACATGAGCAAAATGTTCCAAGGCTGCAGTGTCCTGTGTTTTGACTCAAGTTCGTGGACAAAGTGGGATACATCGCATGTAACCGATATGAGTTATATGTTCAAAGATTGTTGCTATGATTCTCAGAAGTCGAACGATCCAGCTTTACGAGAAGGGAATTACTATATCAATATCAGTAACTTTAACTTTTCATCTGTTACTAATATGTCCTACATGTTCTCGTGCGGTACGGTTAAGAATGTGGATCATGTATATGATATTCTGGATACTGTCATTATGCCGGATGGTACTAATGATAACGGTAATGCAGCAAATGTGACTAATACGATATGCATATTTATGTGGAGAGGAAATCTTACTGAGATCAGAAATCTTGAATATTTCAAGACAAGTGAAAAACTGAAAACGGCAAAATCCATGTTCAGCCGTGCCAATGTTACTGTTCTTGATATCAGAGGCTTCGATTTTTCGCATCTGGATAATAATGATAACGGATCTTCCTGGATCTTTGATAAATGTCCTAGTCTGGTAACTATATATGCTGATCCGGATAAGAATTATATACCTGCCAAGGGAGGCGGAATGTTTACTGAGTGCAGTAATATTGTTGGCGGAGCAGGTACGACATTTAAGGGCGATAGTAAGAATTATGCAAAAATCGATGGCGGTCCGGGTAATGAAGGATACTTTACCGATTATCATGAGAGAACCCCCTAGGAGGATGATTAGTTGACCCTTTCTTACCCGTTATTTGACGTGCCTTTTATAGGCGTTTACCTGATCGTTCTTTCGTTTTTGTTTGGTGCGGTATTTGCGAGTTTTATCACTTGCACGGCATGGCGCGTGGTGCGCGGTGAAGACTGGAAGATGGGTCACAGCCACTGTGATACGTGCGGACACGAACTGTCAACGGCGGATCTTTTTCCGATAGTCTCGTATATCGCTCTTAAGGGCAAGTGTCGTTACTGTGGCTCTAAAGTTCCGCCACGTGATCTGATCTTCGAGATATTGCTGGGACTGCTTTTCGCAGGAACACTGGCTTTGCACGGAGTAGTTGATGCGGCTGTAATCGCTGCACTTGCTTTGGAGATGCTCTTACTAGGTCTGTCTTTGGCAGACTGGGATTCAGGCGTGATACCTGACGGTTTCCTTGCAGCGATACTTGTCGTTTGGATCCTGACTGTGGGATTCCGGTTTAATGCTCAGCAGTTCGCCGTTGAGGGCGTTATTGCTGCCGCCTGTGTCGGATTGGCAATGGTCATCGGTACAGCTATTGTGAGCAAGATCGTAAAGGCCAAGGCCGATTACGGACCTGCCAAGCTCGCTGCTTGCCTTATGCTTTTCCTGGGTATCAACGGCGCTGTTATCGCAGTGGCAGCCGGGATCGTTTTGGGCATCGTTTTCGCGCTCGTGTGCAGGTCAAAGAAGAGGAAAATGTCGTTGGCTCCTGCAATATCGCTCGCCTTTATCGCCTCTTTCCTTTTGAAGGACGCTTTTGTGCTTTTGGGCATCTTACTCCCGTTCTGACATAAAAGTTTGACTTATCTTCGGGCGTCCTATATAATAGCGGAGTTTGAAATCCACGCACGAGAGGGGGGATAAAGATGTCTGAGATTAGAGTTAAGGAGAATGAGTCCCTTGACAGTGCGCTTCGCAGGTTCAAGCGTTCTTGCGCGAAGTCCGGCGTTCTCGCTGAGGTTCGTAAGAGAGAGCATTACGAGAAGCCTTCAGTAAAGAGAAAGAAGAAGTCTGAAGCAGCTCGTAAGAGAAAGCATTGATAAGACTTAAAAAGACCGCCTGCGGGCGGTCTTTTTTGTCCTGTGAATTCGTTGACTGAAAACATGCGCGATGGTAAGATGAACACAAGAAAGCACAGTCTGCAAAGACGGTCGCTTCCGAGTAGGTTTTATGTTTTTACCTTACCCTTGAGTCGCTGTCTTGGGTAAGGTTTTTATTTCGCTTATATCTGGAATCCAGAAACGTAAATAGTTTCAGCAACAGGGCAAAGACACCGAACAGCAAGCTGATCAACGCAATCACCAGAGATAGAATCTCATAATCTGTCACTTCCGCAGCCCTCCTTTCCTAGACTCTCCCGAAGGATGTACAGTACTCGGAAGGCAACCGCCCATTAAGCAGGCTGTGCCATTTCAATTATATCAGAATAACAAACAAATGTTCTAATTGCTTGTTGATTAATAGGACAAGTTGATTGTGTTTGAATATCGTTTTTTTGTTCTTTGTAGTTTCATAGCAGATATCTTCTGATTTTTCCTTCTATTACCTTGGTATTCAACGGATGTTTATTTGTCTCCATGGTCAGTATCAGGCTCGATTCGTCGAAGTCATTTGCGAGCGAATACCGCTCAAGCTTTTTTACATTCTTATTTGCGTAATTCGGATCTGCGAGCATGCCCAAATGTTCCCAATAGTAATCTTTTCGCTGCCTGACGTTTAAGCAGTTGAAATCCGGCACACCCATTAGGTCACCGTTGTGATAGACGGGACACTCATATCGGTAAGGTATGTTGTATCTGATAAGCGCTTCGGCGATCAGGAGTTCTGATTTTGACCTGACGCGCTCGCCCCTTGAGGTGTAATATTCGGGCTCGTCTTTACCAAAACCCATTTTGTTGTATGGTTTGCAGAGCCATTGTTTGACGTATTCTTCGTCGGTAAGGAAGCCTTTATCGACCAATTCTTTTCTTGGCGCACTCAGCTTTCCGTACACTTGCTGTACGGCGTTTGGATTGTAGGTGTTAAGAAAGCGGTCTATTGCTTTAAGCTGCTTTTCGAGTTCCGCGAGAAGCTCTATGTCGTAGTCTTTCTGAGCGAGCCGGGATGCGAGGTTTTTGTCCTTACTTTGTAAATAGGTTCCTTTGGTATCGTAAGTGATTTCTTTATGGTAATACTGATAACCTTTTCTCTTTTTAGCCAAACGGAGTGAACCTTCCGGAGCGTTACTGATCCGCTTATTCAGATCCGCAATGGCTTTTTCGATTATTTGTTTTTGCTGTTGCAGATTACCTTCTATTGATTCCAGTTTTGGTATGTACATATTCTATCCTCGTTTGTTTAAGCGTTTTTGTTGTGACCTATAAGAAACTAAAAAACATTTTCTTATAGGTACGTTTTGATGTTTTTGATGCTAAAAACGGATAGATGTACCTATAAGAAATAAGTTTTTAATTTGTTATAGGTACGTTTTGAGTCAGAAGGCCATTTTCAAAGCGAAATGTACCTATAAGAAATGAGTTTTTAAATCCTTATAGGTCGGGTGGCACAGAGTGATTAATCTATGCTAAAACCATCCGGGTGCTGACTTCAAGGCTTTTTGGAAACATTGAGACTTTTTGGCAAAAGTTGAGACTAAACCTCAAAAGGTATTTAGTTTTGCATAGTTTTGAGCGCTTATATATAATAAGGTCAATAAAGGTAAAGTTGAGAATAGTTATATGTTATTGACCGGTAAGAACTGGCGCTTATCGGCGTCCCGTGAGGTTGGGGATGCTGATATGCTCCTTGATATTTTGCTTGAGAATCGCGGGATAACCGAAGGCCAGTCCGTTGAACAGTTTTTGGCTGAAGATGCAGGATTCTGGCACGATCCGTTTCTTTATAATGACATGAAGAAGGCCGTTGATCTGATCAACGACACTATTGATTCGCATGGAAGAGTGCTTGTTTACGGCGATTACGACTGCGACGGCGTTACTGCAACGGCAATTCTTGTAAGGTATTTCAGAAGTCACAATACGGATGTGACTTATATCGTTCCGCACAGATCTGAGCACGGCTACGGCCTGACCGAGAAGATCATGGACAAGGTCATCGAGGAGCGACCGAATCTCGTCATAACCGTTGACTGCGGAGTTACGAATCTCGATACAGTTGCCGAGCTCAAAGAGCGCGGGATCAAGGTCATCGTTACTGATCACCACAACGTGAAGGACGAACTTCCGGATGCTGACTGCGTGATATGCGCCAAGCGTCCTGACAATACATATCCGTTCACCGAACTGTGCGGTGCGGGTGTTGCGCTCAAGGTTGTCGAGGCATTGGGAAAAGACGGCAGGCACGGCGTCAACAACAACCTGTGGCGCCAGGCGATCGAACTTGCGGGACTTGCGACTATTGCTGACTTGGTATCGGTTACCGATGAGAACAGGACGATAATCAAGCGTGCATTTAAGAGCATGCAGAACCCTTCCAATACCGGTGTGAAGGTCATGAACGAGATGCTTTTGACGCAGGGCAAGTCCCTTGATGAGACGTTCATATCGTTTAATGTCGTGCCGAGGATAAATGCCGCTGGAAGGCTTTACGATTCGTCTGATGCGCTCAAGCTTTTCCTTGAAAATAATCCTTCGGAGGCGAAGCAGGCGGCGCAGGATCTTACGCGTGAGAATGATGAGCGCAAGGAGATAGAGGCCAAGGTTTTCGAGGAGGCGAGATCGCAGCTTGAGAACCCGGACAGACCTGAGAAATGGAGCCTTACAAATACCTGCGGGCCCGTTGTCGTATATGGAAAGAACTGGCACCAGGGTGTGCTCGGGATCGTTGCGGGCAAGCTTGCACAGTTCTACGGAAGGTCGGCACTTGTTTTCACGGATGATTCGACGGAACCCGGCTGTGCTAAGGGATCCGGAAGAGCATTCGGCGAATTCGATCTGTTCAAGTGCCTTGAAGGAATATCGGATAAGCTCGTTAATTTCGGCGGACACAAGAAGGCCGCGGGCATGCTCGTAAGGAAAGAGGGCATGGGCGCTTTCATGGAAGCGCTTGAAGCTGAAGCGAAAAAGATCGCAGAGGAGAAGGGCCAGGACGGAACTCCTGATGACGGCGATAATTCGATCGATGTCGAATGTGAGCTCCTGCCTTCCGCGGTTAACTTTGAATCATATACGAAAGTGTGCAGATTAAGACCTTTTGGAATAGGGAACCCCAAACCGAATTTCGTTACCAGAAATCTCGTGATCAGGGAGATCGGCACGATGAGCGACGGTGCACACATAAGGCTTGAGCTTACTGACAGCACGGGCAAATACCAGATGTCGGCGGTAGGATTCGGAATGGGAAGTTACTACTATCTGCTCAGAGCCGGCGATATCGTTGATATCTGCTATACGATGAACGAGTATTCTTACAGGGGCGAGACCACGCTCTCTCTGCACCTTAACGATATCTTGCCCGAGTCTTCGAAAGGCTTTATGTGGCAGAAGGCGGAAATTGCGGAAAAGCTCTATTCCAGCGGGCTTGAGCCTTCGCAGATAACGAAGATCGCACCCGGTGAGGACATTATTCCTCAGATGGTACCCCGTGACGAGCATTTCACGGAGTGTTACCGTATAATTGATAAGTTCGCAGGCAACACTTTGTCGACCGTTGACTGCGTGCTTCTGGCGAGGCTGATCAACAACAATTCGGATGCTGACATCACGCCTTTCCAGACGAAGAGATGCCTTGAAGTATTCGCGGATTGCGGGCTTTTGAGGCTGCGCGAGATAACGCCTATGAGGATGTGCTTCAACATCACACCCGGCGGGGCGAAAGTGAGACTGAGTGATTCGGCGGTTTACAGGAAGGTGACTCATGCCGGCTAAAACCAATAAAGACGAACAGAATAACCTGGAGCTGGCCGCTGCCGAGGCGGAGGCTAAAGAACGCGAGTACCTCGAGAATGATGATGCGCCCGTCGAAATAGCCGAGGAGTACGAGGAGAGCTTTGCTGATATCCTGAATACCTATGACGTCTATGCGCATGCCGCAAACCTCGAAGACGAAGCAATTGAGGCGGATCATGCATTGCTGCGCAAAGCATTTGTTTTCGCATTTAAGGCGCACAGGCACCAGAAGCGAAAGAATGGTTCTCTGTATATAATCCATCCCCTCGCGGTCGCGGGGATCTTAGCTGACCTGAAGGTTGATGCCAATACTCTGGCGGCTGCACTCCTGCACGACACGATCGAGGATACCGCTGCTGATTTCGACATGGTCTCCAGAAAGTTCGGAGAAGCGGTCGCAAACCTCGTAGACGGCGTTACAAAGCTCAATCTGAAGCTCGATAACGTCATATACAATTCAAAGGACGACATTCAGGCATCTAACGTCAGAAAGATGCTCGTGGCCATGTCTGACGACATCAGGGTCATCTTCATCAAGCTGGCAGACCGTCTGCATAACATGAGGACATTGAAGTTCCAGACGCCTGACAAGCAGATCGAAAAGGCCAGGGAGACCCTCGATATATACGTTCCCTTCGCGGGAAGGTTCGGTATCTACAGAGTAAAGTGGGAGCTCGAGGACTTGTGCCTCAAGTATCTGCATCCTGAGGATTTCGACAATCTCGTCAAGCTCGTAAGGGGCAACCGCGCTCAGCGTGAAGACTTCATGGAGCAGGTGGTCTCGGAGATCAGGGCCAAGCTCGAAGAGAACGGCATTACCCATTACGACATCGAAGGCCGTCCGAAGCATTTCTACAGCATCTACAAGAAGATGCATGACAAGGGCAAGACGATCGATGAGATCTACGATCTTTTCGCGTGCAGGATCATTGTGGATGAGGTCATCGAATGCTATCAGGTGCTGGGCATCATACACGAGATGTATCAGCATGTTCCCGGACGTTTCAAGGATTACATCGCGATGCCGAAGGAGAATAAATACCAGTCCATTCACACGACTGTCGTAAGCCATAACCATACTCCTTTCGAAGTGCAGATAAGGACTTTTGCGATGCATCAGATCGCAGAGTACGGAATCGCGGCGCACTGGCATTACAAGGAATCCGGAAACTCTTCTGAGTTCAAGGCTGACAAGTTCGACAGGAAGATGGATGAGATGAGGCAGATCATCGATTCCCAGAGCGAGCTTGCAGATTCGGGCGAGTTCTTGGAGTCGCTCAAGATGAGCATCTCGCCGGATGACGAGATCTTCATATACACGCCCAAGCACGAGGTAATCAAGCTTCCGAGGGGTTCGTGCCCAATCGATTTTGCATATGCGATACACAGCGGCATCGGCAACCACATGCATGGAGCAAAGGTCAACGGAAGGATCGTTCCGCTTTCTTATGAACTTCAGAACGGCGAGATAGTCGAGATCTTAAGCTCTCCGAAGCTCGTCAAAGGTCCTTCGCGCGACTGGGTTAAGATCGTCAAGACGCCGAACGCGAAGTCGAAGATCAACGCCTGGTTCAAGAAAGAAGCCAGAGGCGAGAATATCACGACCGGCAAGGAACTTCTGTATAGCGAGATCGGAAGAAACGGATTCACGCCTGAAAAACTTCTCATGCACAAGTCGATCGAGGCCATCTTGAGACGCAACAATTTCTCGAGCCTTGATGACATGTATGCGGCTATCGGATACGGAAGCATAAGCGTTAATAAGGTCTTCTCGAGGCTTCGTGACGACTACATAAGGAATTGCTCGGAAGAGGAGAGGAGCGCGTTAGGATACAGGATCACGGCTGACGGCAATATCGTTTACAGCCCGCAGGATCTTCCGCTCGAGCTCGGCAAATTCGACCAGTCGAGGACAGCCAAGGGTGCCAAGGGCAAGACCGCGACGCCTGAGACGACCAAGCAGGTCGCTTCTTACGATGTTTCCAAGCTTGGCGTCATGAATACGGATCCGAACCAGCCGGCATCAGCCGCGGCCATCAGATCCGGCGTCAGACCTGAGGAACTAGCTGACCAGGCCAAGTCTGCAAAAAATACATCTTCCAGCGCGGCAAGGCGAACGCACAGCAGTGACGAAGTCGTCGTTGACGGCCTCGAGGCGATCGCTACGCACATATCCAAGTGCTGCCATCCCGTCTACGGTGATGACATAATCGGATTCATCACGCGCGAAAAGGGCGTCGGCATCCATAAGACGAACTGCAAGAATATCCTGAACATCATAAACAGGAAGGGCGAGACCATAAAAGACGACGAGCGTTACCAGAGACTCGTCACCGTACACTGGCTGTCCAAGGCTAAATACTCCAGCTATGACGTCCAGCTGATCGTTTGCGCCACAGACCGCAGCAGACTGCTTCTTGACGTGCTCGATAAGATCAACGAAGAGAAGATTAACATTGTTAAACTCAATACAGTAGTCGACGGAACTGATGCGAAGATCTATGTTACAGTCAATATTTCGGGCAAGGAACAGCTCGACAGGACCGTCTCTAGGATCGAGACGGTAAAAGACGTCACGGAAGTCATCAGGAACTGATCAGGTATCCCCGTAGTAGCGCTCGTAGTAGTCGGTGTCTATCCTGCTGATATTGCAGAGGACCATGGGGCGGCGCCCTACCTTTGAATAGACGAAATTTTTTAATTGCTCTCTGAAAGCACGCTTTTCGGTAAAGGCTTCGAGTGAGCCTTCGCGGCGGCCTGACGAAGTCAGAAGGAGTTCGCACTTTTCCGCGATCGCACTGTGGATCGCATCTTTGTTGTCTGCGCTGTCTAAGCATCCGATCGAATTTACGACGGGCTTGCACATCAAATCTCCGCTTACGGAATCTACAGTCAGCGATATCGCGATAACGCCGTCCTCACTCAGGTGGATCCTGTCGTTTAAGACTTTGTCGTTGTAATCCATCGGGACGGAACCGTCGATCAGGACAGGGGAAGCGGGGCAGTGATCCGAGATCCTTGCACCGTTTCTGCCGAGCGAGAATATGTCGCCGTTCGCAAGGATGAAGATATCTTCCTCGTTCATGCCGAGATTCATCGCCATTTCCTTGTGCAGGCAGAGCATTCTATATTCACCGTGGATCGGGATGAAATACCTTGGCTTGATGAGGGTATGGAGCATCATGAGCTCATCCCTGTAAGCGTGACCCGAGACGTGAACGTCTGCAAGCGACTGGTAGATAACGTGCGCGCCCTTCTTGTAGAGCTCGTTGATAACGCGGTAGATGGGCTTCTCGTTGCCCGGGATCGGGTCGGCCGAAATGATGACTGTGTCGCCCTTCTGAATATCGACTGAACGGTGCGAAGCGAAAGCCATTCTCGTCAGCGCGCTCATAGGCTCGGCCTGGCTGCCCGTCGTGAGTACGACTATCTTGTCATCGGGGTAGTTGTCGATCGCCTCGATGTCGATCATGGTATCGGGCTTCATGTCGATATAACCCAGAGAGTTTGCGATACCGAAGACCTGGATCATGCTCCGTCCGCAAAGGCAGACGTGTCTGCCGTATTTCTCGGCTGCGGAGATTATCTGCTGCATCCTGTGAACGTGGGATGAGAAGGTTGCGACGATTATCCTGCCCTCGGCTTTTCTGAAATATCTCGAAAATGCCTCGCCGACATGCTTTTCGGACGGTGAGAAGCCTTCGATCTCAACGTTTGTGGACTCGCACATAAAGAGCAGTACGCCTTCCTTGCCGAGCTCGCCCAGACGCTGGAGATTAATGGTCTTGCCGTTGATGGGCGTGAAATCTATCTTGAAGTCGCCTGAATGAACGATAACGCCTACGGGCGTCTTTATCGCAAGGCAGTAGGAGTCCGCGATGCTGTGATTGACCCTGATGAACTCGATGTCGAAATTCATTCCGAGCCTTATGTGATCACCGTTCCTCAAAGTCTGAAGCGTGATCCCGTCCAAAGGAACGTTCTTATCCTGAAGCTTCAGACGGACAAGCTCGATCGTCATTGTGCCGCCATAGACAGGGCACTGAAATTCCCTGAGGAAATAGGGAAGGGAACCGATATGGTCCTCGTGTCCGTGCGTCAGGACAATGCCCCTGAGCTTTTCCTGATTGCGCCTGACATACGTGAAATCGGGAATGACGCAGTCAACGCCCGGCATATTCTCGTCGGGGAAGCTCATTCCGACATCGACGATTATCATGTCATTGCCGTATTCAAAAGCGGTCATGTTCTTGCCGACCTCGCCGAGGCCGCCAAGCGGTATGATCTTCAATTCTTTTCCGGAATGATCCGCGGCGGGAAAATCTTTGCCGGAAGCAACACTGTGCTTCTTTTTCTGTTTGGCCGGATTCCCGTCTTTTACATTGTTCCTGCTCTTTTCGAGCTTGATCTTCTTATTCGGATCTATCTTAAATCTTCTTGTTTTGGTTGCTTTCTTCTTCTGACTGTCGTTACCACTGTTCTCGGACTTCATATTCCCCTCTTATTGCTGGTAAACCTTCCGGGAGCACGTACTGTGACCCTTTGCCGAGTCAACGTATATGTCTATCCAGTTACCCTTGAAATTACCTCTGTCTTCAACTTTGTAGAGTCCGTCACCGCCCAACGGATCGTTCTCAATATATACCCATGAGTTCTTGGGGAAGACGGACCAGTCAGCAGCGCATGTGCGGCCCTGCTTGCACTTCGTGCCCGTAGCGGTTGTGGTGCTGTAGAACGTGCTTCCGTCCTTCCTCTTATACAAGACCGGTCCGTAGAACGTGATCTTGCACTTGACGCCGTTCACTTTCTTGACCGTCGTCTTCTTTGTCGTCGTAGTAGCTTTTGCCGTAGGCTTCGTCGGCTTCTTGGTGGGAGCCTTGGTAGGTTTCTTCGTAGCTGTCGGCTTAGGTGCGGCAAGCGTCGTCAGAGACTGCTTGACATAGCAGCCGTCAGAAGTCTTGTACCAGCCGTTGGAAGTCTTGGCTATAACCTTGACGGGCTGCCAGGAGTTGACTTTCTTTACGACCTTGTAGCTCGTGCCCGGACCTGTCCTCAAGTTGACGACCGCTCTGGTATATACGGTCTTCTTAAAAGGCGATTCCGTAGGCTTTTTTGCAGTCTGCTTGGCTTTTGTCGTGGAAGAAGGCTCTGTCTCTTCGGACTCAGTCTCTTCCGGTTCTGTCTCTTCAGGCTCTTCAGTCTCGGTTATGGATTCGGTCGGCTTTGAGCTTGTCTCGAAAAACGTATTGGCAGACTCACTTGTCTCTTCGGTCTCTTCAGGCTCGTCCTGACCGTTGTCGCCGGTAGCCATCTTCTGACCCGCCTTTGTATCAGAAGTTACGATGGGATTCTTAATGCCGTTATGGTCACGGTCGGGAGCATACTCCTCTGGAATGACATCGTTGTAGTCGATAACGGAACCCGGGTCAACTCTCAAAGCCTGTACGTCGGAATAGTTGAGGAGCGTGTTGACGGCAACGGCGGAAACGCAGCATAACACCATGACTGCTATAACACAGCACGATGTTACGATCTTATCCTTTGTCAGACGGAAAACCGTCTTGCTGCCTGTTGTTTTCAAGCTTTTCCTCCTTATTCGGGACGCTCTTAACGCCCTTTTTAAAAGCATAATACCAACATTATTATACCACAAGCCGAATTTGTTGCATTTCTGGGGTATTTTCATATCGAAAACGCTTGATTTTCAAGGCTTTCGAGAAGCGTCTCAAGACCGCTCTAACGCAAAAGCGATTTTTAGTAAAGCATTTCCGCAATTTTGTCAATTGATTGTCACATCTATGCAAAGCATGAAATATTTCCAGTCGCTATAATCTAATCACATCAGACGGGAGGAGGTATGGTTCGGAGCATGTCGTTCGGAAGGATCAGACAACCGGTCCGCAAGGCGGAATACGGTACAACGGAGCAGGATGTTGAGAAGCGCAGGGCGCGCATCTACATCATTTGCGCACTGATTCTCGTTGTTTGCGGCATTCTTGACGTACTCTTCATTGTCGGGATTTTGGGACTTTGAATCATTCAAGCTGTGACGGCTTTTCGGGGCGGGGGCATCGTGCTCCCGCCTTCTTTTTTCGCTGCAGGTTCTTATTCTATGAATCGTTCTAACTTTTTTGCTGAAGATAGAACGAAAGATAGAATAACGCCATTTTTTGCCCTTTATTCTGCGAATCGTTCTAACTTTTGTCTCAAAGATAGAACGAATGATAGAATGACGGCTCTTTTTGCCCAATATTCTATGAAACGTTCTAACTTTTTTGCTGAAGATAGAACGAAAGATAGAATGAGAGTGTTTGAAATTGCAAAAAAGACCATGCTCGTATATACTTACACCCGAAATATTTATTATTTAGGAGTTTTCCAATGAAAGTTTCAGAAATGTTCATGGCAACACAGCGTGAGATCCCGGCAGATGCCGAGATACCTTCGCATCAGCTGATGCTCAGGGCGGGCCTTATCCGTAAGGCTGCTTCGGGCATCTATTCGTTCATGCCTCTCGGATACCGCGCCTACAGGAAGGTCGAGGCGGTCATCCGTGAAGAGATGGACAGGGCGGGCGCACAAGAGCTCATCATGCCTGCGCTTTTGCCGGCTGAAGCTTATCAGGGCTCCGGAAGATGGGAGAAATTCGGTCCCGAGATGTTCAGGCTTACTGACAGAGGCGGAAGATCTTTCTGCCTTGGCCCGACGCACGAGGAGCCTTTCACAGAGGCCGTCAGGGACACGATCAGGTCCTACAAGCAGCTGCCTGTAACGCTTTATCAGATCCAGCACAAGTACAGGGACGAGAAGCGCCCGAGATTCGGCGTTATCAGGGCAAGAGAGTTCGTCATGAAGGATGCTTATTCCTTTGACGTTGACGAAGCAGGTCTCGACGTCTCTTATCAGAAGATGTATGTCGCATACAGGAAGATCTTCGACAGGTTCGGTCTTGATTACACGATCGTTGACGCTGATTCAGGTGCAATGGGCGGTTCAGGCTCACAGGAGTTTATGGTCAAGAGCGAAGTCGGCGAGGATGCCATCTGCTTCTGCGATGAGTGCGGATATGCCGCAAACGAGGAGAAGGCAGGCTGGACAAGGGGCGCGGCGGACAATGCCGAGATGCTCCCGATCGAAAAGATCCATACTCCCGACGTAAAGACGATCGAAGAGCTCTGCGGTTACCTTAACTGCGGACCTGAAGCTTTCGTAAAGACGATAATCTACAACATCGACGGCAAGTTTGTTGCAGCTATGTGCAGAGGCGACAGAGACGTCAACGAGACAAAGCTCGGCAACCTCTACGATGCAACCGAGATGGAGCTCGCGGCATTCGCGGACGTTGAGATGATCACCGGCGCAAAGGTCGGATTTGCAGGCCCTGTAGGACTTAAGCAGAAGATTGACATCGTAGTCGATCCTGAAGTTGCCGGAATGAAGAATTTCGTCGTCGGCGCATGCGAGAGCGACTATCACTTCAAGAACGTCAATATCGGCAGGGATTTCGAGGCTGATAACGTTGCCGATATCACCAACGCAAAAGAGGGCGACATCTGCCCGAAGTGCGGCAAGGGCAAGCTCGGCATGGCAAGAGGCGTTGAGGTAGGACACATTTTCAAGCTCGGAACCAAGTATTCCAAGGCTTTGGACTGCATCTACCTCGACAAGGACGGCAAGGAGCACAACATGGTAATGGGATGCTACGGCATCGGCGTATCCAGAGTCCTCGCAGCGATCATTGAGCAGTTCCACGATGACGACGGCATCATCTGGCCTTCCATCGTTGCGCCTTACAAGGTCATGGTCATTCCCACAAAGACAAATGACGAGGAGATCATGGGCCTTGCCGAAAAGATCTATAACGACCTCACTGAGAAGGGCGTTGACGTCCTTATCGACGACAGGAACGAGAGGCCCGGCGTCAAGTTCAAGGACTGCGACCTCATTGGAATCCCGCTCCGCATTACCGTTGGAAGAAGAGCTTCCGAGGGCATCGTTGAAGTCAAGGCAAGAGCAGGTGCTGATGCATCTGAGATGACGGCTGATGAGGCTGTTGCCGAAGCGCTCAAGATCTGATGTCTGCTTATGCCCGGCGTGTCTTAGCGGCATTTTTGACCGCTGTCATGGCAGTGAGCGTCATGCCCTGCCCGCGGGTCTTTGCTGATAAGAAAAAGTTTTCTCCGGAAGCTGCGGATTTCACGTCGTATGAGCTTGTCACCTGTGAGGGTGAACCGATAAAGCTCGGCGTCGAAAACACGAGCTTCACGGTGGAGACGGATGCAACCAATGCTTTCGAACTGGCGCTCTGCACGGCTGATGACGGCAAGATCGTCAGGCGTTTCAAGAGGCAGAGCGGCAGATTCGCGATCGATCTCGACGGATACATGAACAGGGACAGGCTGTACTACGTCATCGTGAGCTACCAGCTTGAATCCGTTGTATTTACTCAGCACGACAACTATATCTTCAGAGGCGACGATGACAAGATCCATTTCTACAAGTCGCCCACGTATGCTTTCAATGTCGAGCGGTGCTCGGAATTGAGGGACGACGAGGTCTCGCTCAAGGAATGCCTTCAGCCCCAGAACGACATAGAAAGCGATGATCCGATCATAATCGAGTACAGCAAGCAGATCTGCGGAGATGCTACCACCGATTGGGAGAAAGTGTACAAGATCTACACTTATCTGACCGGCGTCATGGCTTACGATAACACGCAGACCGACAAGAACAACAAAATGGTCTATCAGGACGGGTCGATCTGCCTGATGAGGCGCGGGATCGCGGTGTGCGAAGGCTTCGGGAACGTTTTCACCGCACTTTGCAGGGCGCAGGGAGTCCCCGCAACTGTTGAATTCGGCGTCGGACTGGGAACCTATCAGGAGATGATGGCGGACAACCTCGCCGAAGATGAGACTCCGGATCACGCATGGGCTGCCGTGTTTGTGGGCGGAAAATGGCGTTTCGTCGATCCGTCTTACGATTCGGCCAATTCATACGAAGGCAAGTCGTGGGACAACGGCAAGATCGTCGAGGGCGATCAGTCGTACAGTTATTACCTCCTGCCTTTGGAGTCGTTCTCTTATGTTCACAAGATCTGTGATGCCGATACTGTACATGGCTACGAAAGGTCCGGTTCCTGCGGCAAGAACGCGACTTTTGAGATCACGCGCGACGGAACGCTTACGATCCACGGAAGCGGGACGATACAGATGCCTTACGGCGTGAACGGCTTCAACAAGATCGTTTTCGCTCCGGATTCAAATATCACGACGATCGGCAAGAAGTGCTTTTTCGACTGCGATCTGATCACATCTGTGATCTTGCCTGATACCGTGAAAGAGATCGGGCAGGAGGCGTTCAACAGTTGTGAGGACCTTGAATACATCTACCTTCCCGATGGGCTCGAAAAGATAGGCCAGGAGGCTTTCGACATGTGTGACGAGCTCGCATACGTGAGGATCCCGAATTCCGTCAAGCGTCTTGGAAACTGGGCTTTTGACGACTGTCCCAGACTATATATAAGCCTTCCCAAAAAATGGAAAGGCTTTGACTCAAAATACCAGAATAAACCCATGCACGCGGAGTTCAGGTAATTATTTCGGTTGATTGTCCTGTTCGCCGTTCATCCAACTCTGGTGGTAATTCCTGCGCCTGTATTCTTCGGGCGTCATGCCGGTTGTTTTCTTGAAGACCTGAATAAAATGGGACTGTGACGAGAATCCCAGATAGTTTGCGACCGTCAGCGATGACTCGTCCAAGTGACGCAGCATGTTGCATGCGACATTGATCTTCTGGTCTCTTATGTAACGGCTCAGAGTTATTCCCATTTCCTGCTTGAAAAGCTTGGACAGGTAAGAAGAGTTGAGCGACAGCGAATCCGCGATGGATTCGACCGTGAGGTTGTCCTGGATGTGCGAGCGGATGTAGTCGATCGCGATGACGATGTGGCGCGACACGACTTTGTTCTTGGTCAGTTCATTCATCTTGCGGCAGTAATTGCGCAAAAGGTCCATCTGAAGCTGCCTGATCTCCTCGGCCGAGCTTGCGTTGTCGATGAGATCGATATAAATGTCGCTCAATGTATATGCAACGGAGATCTCCATGCCCTGCTCGATGCAGAAACGGCTTACGAGCGCTGCTAAGATGACCGCGTGATACTTGCGGTTCTGGATCGCGTCATTGCTGAGCTTGCCCAGGACCTGTCCGGCACCGAACGACTTCAATCGCTCTTCAAGAGCCCTTGTATTTCCGCTTGCCACTGTCTCATAGAAGTTGATCTCGCGATTGTATCCTTCGAGACGTCCCTCTGCATTTCTGTCGTCCATCAGCCTTCTGGCAAGTTCTTTTTCTATGTTGATCATTGAAACCTTCTTTTCGCCGCGAAAAGCGGTCTTATCACGAAACTTTGACTATCCGATTCCACTATATATTTTTTGCCTGGACATGTAAAGATAAGCATAGTTTACAAAAAATTAGGACTCTAATCTTATTGAGTTATCCGCCAAAAAGATATAGAATTTTTCTTAAGTAAAGAGGGGAATAATCCGCATGACAGACGAACTCAAAGACATCATATATTCCGATCTGTTCAGGTATACAGGAAATGCCAGACGTTATAAGAATATCTATGCCTGCTATCTCCAGGAGAGGAAGTCCAGCCCTGAGTTCAGCTATATCAGCGTCATGCGCCGTACCCGCTACTATTACGACCAGATCCAGAAGTATGACGGCATCAGAAAGAAGATCGCGGAGATCAAGTTCCATGTCAATAACTGGCGCCTCGACAAACTGAGCCGCAAATATCATTTCCAGATCCCTTATGACACCAACATCGGCAAGGGCTTTTATCTTGCCCATTTCGGACGTGTCATCATCCACCCGAAGAGCGTTATCGGCCATAACGTCAATGTCTCGACGGGCGTTGTCATCGGAACGCAGTTCAGAGGCAAGAGGAAGGGATCCCCTCACATCGGCAATTATGTCTGGATCGGCGCAAATGCAGTCATAGTCGGCAATATCAACATCGGTAACAACGTCCTTATAGCACCCGGTGCTTATGTAAATTTCGATGTTCCCGACGGTTCGATAGTAATCGGCAATCCCGGCCTCATCAGACGTTCACCCGGCGCAACGCTCAATTACATCAACAACACGATACTCTTCGACGAGTATAACGTCCGTTCGGAAGGCGTCAGGCAATGGTGACCGGACCGGAGTTCTTCCGCCACAACAGAATGGTTTTCGCGGAAAAGCTGCCCGATAATACGGCGGCTTTCCTTTTTTCGGGCGAAGAGAAAAAGATGTGCGCCGATACGGAGTACAGATTCCTGCCCGACCGCAATTTCTTCTATCTCACGGGACTGGAGAAGCCGGACTTCATTCTGCTGATCATTAAGAAGGACGGCAATGTCACGGAGCGCATTTACGCTCCGAATCATGACAGCGCGAAAGAACGCTGGACCGGCAAGCGTATGGATTTCTCTAAGATCGCCGAGGTATCGGGACTTGCCGAAGAAGCGGTGCGTGACAGAGAGACTTTTGCAGATGAAGTCTTTAAGCTCGCTTCGGATAACACAGTGCGTTTCGGCGTTGACGGCAATTCCATAATGGAAGCCACCAGGGAGTTTGCCGACAGAAGCCGCAAGCAGGGCAGGGAGCCTTTGGATATAGCGGGTTTCATAACTGAAATGAGGCTCGTCAAAAGCGACTGTGAGATCGCTTCGATCGAGGAGGCTGCGCGCGTTACCGAGGAAGCTCTGTCTGAGATGAAGAAGATCATAAGACCCGGCGTTACCGAGTACGAACTTTATGCAAAGCTCGAGTATGAGATGACCAGGCGCAGCAATATGCTTTTTGCTTTCCAGACGATCGTGGCCTGCGGCAGGAATGCTTTTTATCTGCATCACGGCGACCCGGAGAAGGAAGACGACGGTGTTGCGAAAGAAGGCTCTTTCATTCAGGTTGACGTCGGCGCAAGGGTAAACGGATACTGCGCGGACATCTCGAGAGTCTACTTTGTCGGGCGCCCGGAAAGTGATGACGACAGGCGCGTTAAGCTCCTTGGTCTGATAAGGGAACTCCGCAAAACGGCATTCGGTTATATCGCGCCCGGAAAGACTTTTGGCGGGCTTAATTCACAAATGTATGACATCGCAGGCAAATGGCTTGCGGACCAGGGTCTAATCAATGATAATTTCAGCAAGGACGATGTACTTGCTTACTACTGGCACAACACTTCGCATTTTCTGGGACTCGACGTTCATGACGTAGGTTCGCGCGACCTCGTTTTCGCTCCCGGAAACTGCCTTGCCGTTGAGCCCGGCGTTTATATACCCGAATGGGGAGTCGGTTTCAGGATAGAAGACGACGTCGTCCTGACTACCGATGGCTGCCGTCTTTTAAGCTCGGGAGCCGATGACCTGGAGGGAATTATTGCAGACACCGCCTGCAGCGATAAAACTTGAGATCAATTCCGGCGCACTTGTCGTCATCCTCGCCGTGCTTGTCATGGTGCTGGTTGCCGCATGCGCTTTTGCTTATTTCCTGGTCTATTGCGAGAAACTCTTCAAAAGGATATATTCGCGCCCGAAGCCGCTTCCCCAGATCGACAGGGCGCCCACGAAGATCGACAGGACAACCATAACCGGCAGGGGCCGCAACTGGTTCTATTCATTCAGAAGGGAATGGATAAACGTCAGGGCCGGCTCATTTGACGGGACAAGGCTGTCGGCGTATTACAGGCCGTCCACCGAACCGGGCTGCCGCAATCTCGTGATACTCATCCATGCTTATGACGAAGAACCCACCGAGGTCGCGGCATATGCCAAGCTCCTTATGAAAAAGATCCAGTGCCACGTCCTGATCACGCACATGCGCGCACACGGAATGAGCGGCGGAAAGAGCTTTACCTGGGGACTTAGGGAAAGCGTCGATCTTGACTGCTGGTTCGATTTCGCGAGAAGGCGCCTGGGTCCTCACTGCAGGATCTATATTTTCGGGCGCGGCGTTGGCGCAACCGCGGCGCTGCTCGCAGCCCAGCAAAAAGGATTTTGTCCTGAGGTCTGCGGAATAATCGCGGATTCTCCCGTTGATACTTTGCCTTCCTACCTCAAGAACGTGATCTCGCGTGACAAGTTCATCAGCACGGATGCCGCGATCTACAGATTGAGGATGCTGACCAGAGCCAGATTCGGATTTGACATGAACGTCTGCGACTGCGCGGTCCATGCAGGAAGGATCAGGGTACCGGTGCTGCTTTTCGCGGGCGGCGAGGATGACGAGACACTGCCCCGCGGCATCAATGACATCTACGATAACCTTAGGTGCAGAAAGCGCATGGTCGTAATCAATGATGCAAGACATCTGATGTGCTATGAGAACTCCCAGGCCCTTTACGAGAGGGAAGTTCAGAAATTTATCGAATCCTGCCTTATCAGGCTTGTCAAACTGGGACGCTTGTAGTATATTTGCTCACGAACAGAAATAACGGGGAGCTTGACGCGGACATTTTCGCCGCGGAGCAGGCTGAGAGGGCAGTAATCGCCGACCCGCTGAACCTGACGGATAATGCCGGCGTAGGGAACATATCTATTAACATGGATTTCCTCCTAAGGAATAAGACGCAGGTCGGTTTCTGACAGGAGGTATTTTTATGGCAACAAAAACATCAAACAAAGAGAAGATCCTCTCGATCGCAGCAGGCGGCGTTGTGCTCGCTCTTGCATTCGTGTTATCGAAAATCACTATTTTTGAAATGCCCATGGGCGGTTCGATCACACCTGCTTCCACTCTGCCGATCATCGTTTACGGAATGGCCTTCGGACCTGTCTGGGGCTTCATCGTGTCTGTGGTGTACGCAATACTTCAGCTCATCGACGGACTGAAGTGGTTCGTCACTCCTTTCCAGATGTTCCTCGATTACGTAATCGGTTACGCGGCACTGGGAATCGCAGGCTTCGCAGCACTCAAGGTTTCCGATCGCATCAAGCTCGCAAATCCTCTGATGCGCTTCCGCAAGGCAGGCCTCATCAGGGCATTCATTTTCACGATCCTGGCATATCTCATCAGATGGATCGGATCAGTCGCATCAGGCGTTATCTTCTATGCCGAATACGCATCTGAAGCAGGCTATGACAATGCACTTGTTTATTCAATGGTCTATAACGGAAGCTTCCTTTCCGTTGACCTCGGTATCTGCATTGCGGCACTCATCCTGATCTACCTTGTCATCCCTTCAAAAAAGGCAGATTTGAAAGATTAACCGTTATTTAATACAAATTGAGTTCCAGTTAGGTTAGAATGATTAAAAGGTCAAAACCTTTTGCAATCTTCAAAACGGAAGGGAGTGATTTTATGAAGATCACAACACAGGGCAACGGAATCAAGATCGGACCCAGGCTCGAGGACAAGATCGCCTCAAAGATGGCAAAGTTCGACAAGTATTTCGGTGACGAGGGAACCCTTAATGTACGCATCAGACCCGAGGGCGCAAAGATGGTAATCGAGATCACCATGAAGCTCGACGGAAAGATCTACAGAGCCGAGGCACGCGATGAAGACATTCTGACAGGCGTCGACAAGACAGTCGACAAACTCGAATCACAGATCAGAAGGCAGAAGACTAAGTTCCTTAAGAAAAAGAAGGACTATCCCGGAATCGTCAATTACCTTGAGGATGACGGCGGTGCGGATTTCGATTTCGAAGACGAACAGGATGACAAGATCACAAAGCGCAAGCAGTTCGCTCTCCGTCCGATGACCACCGAAGATGCCATTCTGCAGCTTGAGATGCTCGGCCACGATTTCTATGTTTATCTCGACAGCGACACCAACTCGGTCTGCATTATCTATAAGAGGAACGATGGCGGCTACGGACTTCTCGAGCCGGAATACTGATACATTAATTGAGTTTGCGGGGGCCGCCACTGTGCGGCCCCTTTTTATTTCGGGTTTTCACGAAACGGGACACGAAAACAGCCGAAAACGTGTTCCAAATCGTGAATACTGTCAAGAAACATGGAATGATGGCAATCAAATATCGGTGAAACAACGCTAACCCAATGTGCTAAAATCGAGCAATAGAGAACAAGAGGGAAGTTATGACACTTAAAGACTTGAAGCCGGGCATGTCGGCGGTGATAGAAAAAGTCGGAGGGGAAGGCGCGCTGCGGCAGCATTTCCTCGATATGGGCGTGATCCCGGGCGAAGAGATCACATTGATCAAGTACGCGCCGATGGGCGACCCGATGGAACTCATGATACACGGATATGAGCTGACATTGAGGCTCGCGGATGCGGAGCGGATCGAGATAACCGAGTCGCACAAGGAAGAAAATGCGGCAACAGAGCCGGGGACAAAACAGAAAAAAGAAACAAAACCCAAGGAACATAAGCACCCGAGGATCGGTGAGGTCTATGCGGGACACGATTACGCTGAAGAGCATTCCAAAGGACCGGTCAATACCGGTAAGCTCGTTTTCGCGCTGGTCGGCAACCAGAACTGCGGAAAGACAACGCTTTTCAATCAGCTGACCGGGTCTAACCAGCATGTCGGCAATTTCCCGGGCGTTACCGTTGACAGAAAGAGCGGTGCCATAAGAAATCATGCGGATACCGAGGTCGTCGACCTTCCGGGCATTTATTCGCTGTCGCCGTACACGAGCGAGGAGATAGTATCGAGGCAGTTCATCCTTGAGGAAAAGCCGACGGCTATTATCAACATAATCGATGCGACAAATATCGAGCGTAACCTTTATCTGACACTGCAGCTGATGGGGCTCGGGATCCCGATGGTGCTCGCGGTCAACATGATGGACGAATTAAGGGGCAATGGTGGTTCGGTCAGGATCAACGAGATGGAAGAGCTCCTGCAGATCCCTGTCGTCCCGATCTCGGCTGCCAAGAACGAAGGTATCGATGAGCTTGTGAATCACGCGATCCACGTGGCGGCGTACGACGAGAAGCCGGGGCGCGTTGATTTCTGTGACAGTTCGGCAAGCGGTGGCGCAGTCCACAGGGCGATCCACGGCGTAATGCACCTGATCGAGGATCACTGCGAGAGAGCAAAGATCCCCGTGAGATTTGCGGCGAGCAAGCTGATCGAAGGAGATCCGCTGGTAGAAAAGTCTTTGGAACTTGACAATAACGAGCTCGACATGCTCGGACATATCGTTGACCAGATGGAAAAGGAGAGAGGCCTTGACCGCGCCGCGGCTATTGCGGACATGAGGTTCGGCTTCATCAGGAAGTTCTGCGCTGAGACTGTCATCAAGCCTAAGGAGAGCAAAGAACATGAGCGCTCCAGAAAGATAGATCAGATCCTGACCGGAAAGTTTACGGCGATCCCGCTCTTTATAATTATCATGGCGGCGGTGTTCTTCCTGACTTTCAATGTCATCGGAAAATTCTTCCAGGATCTTCTCGAAAATGGAATAGGCATGCTTACTGACCTGGCCTTTGGCGCGCTGAAGTCGGCAAACGTTGCGGCACCCATCCAATCGCTCGTGATAGACGCTATCTTCAACGGCGTCGGGACCGTGGTATCGTTTGTACCGATAATCGTTGTGCTTTTCTTCTTCCTGTCGATATTGGAAGACAGCGGATATATGGCGCGCGTCGCTTTCGTTATGGATAAGCTCCTGCGTAAGATCGGTCTGTCGGGAAGGTCCATCGTGCCGCTCCTCATAGGATTCGGGTGCTCGGTGCCTGCAGCGATGTCAACGAGAACGCTGCCGTCAACGAGGGACCGCCGCATGACGACGCTTTTGATCCCGTTTATGAGCTGCTCGGCGAAAACACCCATCTACGCATTCATCTGCGCGGCGTTTTTCCCGGATTATGCGGGACTCGTGATGACGGGACTTTATTTCCTCGGGATCCTCATCGCGATCCTTGTGGCTTTTGTCTCGAAAAACACAGTTTTCAAAGGCGAGGCCGTTCCTTTCGTCATGGAACTGCCTAACTACAGGATGCCCGGCGTCAAGAACGTTGCAAGACTCATGTGGGACAAGGCGAAAGACTTTTTGTCGAGGGCTTTTACGGTTATATTCATCGGCACGATCGTCGTCTGGTTCCTGAAGACTTTTGATCTCAGGTTCAACATGGTAACGGATTCGGGCGACAGCATACTGTCAACAGTCGCGGGTTATATTGCACCTGTTTTCGCGCCTCTGGGTCTGGGCGACTGGAGGATAGTCACGTCGCTGATCGCGGGATTCCTTGCGAAGGAAAGCATCGTGTCGATGCTGTCGGTCCTTTACGGAAGCGTGGGAACGCTTACTTCATCGCTGTCCGTGGTAGATGCTCTGGCACTATTGGTATTCTGTTTGCTGTATACGCCTTGCGTTGCAGCCGTGGCCGCGGTCAGACGCGAGCGGGGCGCTCTGTTTGCCTTTGGCACCGTGATTTTTCAATGTGTTGTTGCATGGATTGCAGCACTATTGGTACACTTTACAGGTTTACTGTTTGTTTGATCACAGACTATAGAGGGTGACGCTATCTGATGAACGAGAAAGACGAAGATATCTATCTCCGGTATATCGCGAAAGAAGACGATAAAGATCTTGAGATGCTCCTGACCAGATATAGGGACGGGCTCTTCCTTTTCCTTTTGGGATTCGTTAAGAACGAGGAGGATGCCGAAGATCTTATGATGGATACTTTCGCCAAGCTCGCAGTCGATAAGCCGCACTTTGATCCGGACCGGACGGGCAGTTTTAAGAGCTGGCTTTATGCGATCGGAAGAAACAATGCCTTGATGCTTCTGCGCAAACACAAGTATCAGGCGGTACCTTTGGATGAGGAGATCGTTTCCGAGGAAGAAACGCCCGAATCCGAGATCTTAAAGAATGACAGGAACAAAAGGCTCTATAAGGCATTGAGGACTATCAAGCCGGAGTACCGGCAGGCTCTGTCGCTCATGTTTTTCGAGGGGCTGACGCACGACGAGATAGCGACCTCGATGGGCATGAGGAAAAAGCAGATATATCACCTGGTAGACAGAGGCAAGGAAGCGTTAAGAAAAGCATTGGAAAGGATGGGGATCAGCGATGCGCAGTATTGAAGATCAGATGAATGAGATCCGCCGCCGTAAGGATATATATGCCAAGAACAAGATCCTCAAGAGGAAAATGATCGGTGAGATATCGACCGGTGTGGTATGCCTTGCACTTATGATCGCGGTCGCTTTTGTAATGCCTACGATCGAAATGCGACAGGATAAGGCGCCGCTCCTTCAGTACGGAAGCGTGATACATTCACTTCCTGTTATCGGGTACATTCTTATTGCTCTACTTGCTTTTGCCATGGGAATATCCGTGACACTGGCCTGCTTCCATTGGAAGGAACACCAGAGGAAAGAACAAGAGTTATGACGTTTGAATTTCTTGATATCATATCGGCTCTTCTTCAGACGGTAGTACTTGGCCTGTTGTTGTTTTTGACGATCCGTTTGCTGCTCAGGAACAAAGAGTCGGTTACAGTCGTCTTTATGTGTTTCTGTTTTGCACTGTGTTTTTTCTCCGATCTGTACTGGGTCGTTTACGATATTCTGAGGCCGGATACGAGAATGCCGTTTGCAGCTAACGAATTCGGTGAAGCGGGACTTCTTCTGATGATCGCAGCGACTCTTAATTCCGCTGTGCCTCACGGAAGCCGTGTGGCATTAAAGCAGACAATGGGTGCTGTGATATTTGGCGCTTGTAACGTGGCTTTGTGGATCGCATGGTCCGGAGAATGGGTACAGGATATTCTTATAGGTCTTGTAGTCACCTGGCTCATATATTCCGCTGTTTGTTCACTGAAAGTCACAAGGGTGCTTTCAAAATTTGAATGGATTTTGCTTGGCGTTTATTGCGCGTTGCTGATAGCGGGTCAGACACTTACGTTTGTATTTGATGATCCGGTAAAAAGTGCGATCGATACCGGATGTTATGTTCTTCTCATTTTAGGTATCGTTTATTTTTTGATCAAGCTGTGTATTTCTTTTTGCAAACGGGAACCTTCCAAGAAGCTGACGTCGATCATCATTTCCGCTATGGTATGGGACTCCGTGTGCCTCTATATGAGTGCTGATATGATGTACCGCATATTCCTGAATGTTGAAACGGTGCTGTTTGTACTTATGTACCTTGCTGTAAGGAAGGTGGCGAGCGAATCATGATCTATTCCGAAAACATCTTCGTCTGCATGATCGTCCCGCTCTTCCTCACGCTCATATTCGTGAAGGGCAACGCCAGAAGGCTTGAACTGAACTTCATTATCGGTATGCTTGCCTGCCTGCTCGGAGCATATATCAGCGGTTTCTTTAATGCCATATCGGGCATGGGAATAGAGGATACAGCCATATTCATCTCTCCGGTAGTTGAAGAAGGCATGAAATTCCTTCCGCTTTTGTTCTATTTCTTTATGTTCGAGCCTGATGATGACAGTCTCTTCCTCGCGGCCGTAGGCATGGGCGCAGGCTTTGCATCCTATGAGAACGTCTGCTACATGGTGTCTTCCGGCGCGGAGAGCCTGAGCTTCCTGCTCATAAGGGGACTTGCCGTAGGCGTCATGCACATCGTAAGCGTCTATGGTTCGGTCCTCGGCCTTGTCATTGCCCGCAGGCTTAAGGCAATGAGGATCTCGAGCGTAATAGGCGCGCTTTCCTTGAGCATGCTTTTCCACGGAACGTATAATCTGCTCGTATCTGAGCCCGGCATCACTTCATATATCGGGTATTCGCTGCCGCTCTTAACGGCTGTTGTAATGCTTATCGCCATGCAGAGGCTGAAGAGCGGAAAATGATATTTTTCGAAAAGGGTGGGCAAAATCCCGATATCCTGCATTTAACATAGTGAAAGGATATTAGGAGGAATATAGTGCGCACCGTTGAAGAACAGATGAGAGAGATCTCCAGGCGTAAAAAACGCTATGTGGAGGCAAAGAGAAGCCGGAAGTACGCTTTGACAAGTGCCGGCCTTCTGGCATCTCTCATAGTCGTTATTGCGATCGCTCCCAAAGCTATAGACATGATCGCACGGAATAAGATATCTGTGCTCGGTTCAACGATCCTTGGTGCGAAAACAGGCGGCTACGTACTTGTCGCTTTGATCGCTTTTACGCTGGGTGTTTTTGTGACGATGTTTTGCAGGCAGTATATGAAGAACAAAGCGGGCCGCACGGATAAGGAAAAAGACGGCCAATAAAGAATACGGATATCCGGAGGATGATATGATGTTTAAACGCATGTTTTCGGTTTTAGTTGCAGCGGCAATGATCACTGCTTCATTGCCGGTTACAGTATTTGCCGGAAGGCTAAATTACGAGCCGGATGAAACGGAAGTTCCTGAAGTTACCGAGACAGAAGAAAAAGAAACTTTAAAGCCGACTATAAAAGAAACAAAGCCTGCGGAGAAGGAAACAGAACCGGCTGAAAAAGAAACCGAACCGGCTGAGAAGGAAACCGAACCGACTGAAGAGCAGGCAGAACCGGAGGAGAAGGAGCCGGAAGAAT
>CAMZBB010000005.1 GCA_947304405.1 uncultured Clostridia bacterium | reverse complement strand
ACATGTATAAGATCGCAGGCGAGCTCCTTCCTTGCGTTTTCCATGTTTCCGCAAGGGCTCTTGCAGCTCACGCGCTGAACATCTTCGGTGACCACGCAGACGTTTACGCTTGCCGCCAGACAGGTTTCGCAATGCTTTGCGCTAACTCCGTTCAGGAAGTTGCAGACCTCGCTGCAGTAGCTCACCTTTCTTCAATCAAGACAAGAGTTCCTTTCCTCCACTTCTTCGATGGTTTCCGTACATCACACGAGATCCAGAAGATCGAGGTTATCGACTACGATACACTCGGATCATTGGTTGACTATGATGCAATCAAGGCTTTCCGTAAGAGATCTCTTTCTCCTAACCACCCGACACTCCGTGGTACAGCTCAGAACCCTGATATCTACTTCCAGGGCAGAGAAGCTTCCAACCCCTTCTATCTTGCAGTACCTGAGCAGGTTCAGTACTACATGGATAAGATCAACGAGATCCGTGGCACAGACTACAAGCTCTTCAACTACTATGGTGCTGCTGACGCTGACCGCGTAATCATCGCTATGGGTTCTGTCTGCGAGACTGCTGAAGAAGTTATCGACTTCCTCAACGCTCACGGTGAGAAGGTTGGTCTCGTTAAGGTTCACCTCTATCGTCCTTTCTCTGCTGAGAAGCTCCTCGAGGCAATTCCTTCTACTGTTAAGGCTATCGCAGTCCTCGACAGAACAAAGGAGCCCGGTTCTTATGCAGAGCCTCTCTTCCTTGACGTTGCTGCAGCTTATGTCGGCAAGAATGCTCCTAAGCTCATCGGCGGCCGTTATGGTATGGGTTCCAAGGATACAACACCTGAGTGCGTACTCGCTGTTTATAAGGAACTCAAGAAGGATCAGCCTAAGGAAAGATTCACCATCGGTATCGATGATGACGTTACATTCCTCTCACTCGATTGCTCCGAGTCTATCGAAGTTGCAGGCGAGGGCGTTGTTCAGGCTAGATTCTGGGGTCTCGGCGCAGACGGTACAGTCGGTGCTAACAAGAACTCCATCAAGATCATCGGTGACCACACAGACAAGTACGCTCAGGCTTACTTCTCTTATGACTCCAAGAAGTCCGGCGGTATCACGATCTCTGACCTGAGATTCGGTGACACACCTATCCGTTCCACATACCTCATCAACAAGGCTGACTTCGTAGCTTGCCACAACCAGTCTTATGTTTATGAGTACGATATGCTCTCATCACTGAAGCCGGGCGGCACGTTCCTCCTCAACACACAGTGGACAAGAGAAGAGCTCGAAGAGAGACTCCCTGGTTCAATGAAGAGATATATCGCTAACAACAACATCAAGTTCTATACTCTTGACGCTGTTGCTAAGGCTAAGGAGATCGGATTGGGCGGAAGGATCAACACAATCTGCCAGTCTGCATTCTTCAAGCTTTCCGGAATCCTTCCCGTTGAGCAGGCTGTTGACTACATGAAGAAGGCAGCTCTCAAGTCTTACGGTAAGAAGGGTGACGACGTTGTTCAGATGAACTATGCTGCTATCGACGCAGGTGTTGATGCAGTTGTTGCAGTTGACATTCCTGATTCCTGGAAGACAGCTGAGGATAAGCCTGTTGAGAAGAAGGCTGTTCCTGAATTCATCGAGAAGGTTGTTAACGTAATGAACAGACAGGAAGGTAACAAGCTCCCTGTTTCCACATTCGTCGGCATGGAAGACGGTACATTCCCTCAGGGTACAGCTGCTTACGAGAAGCGTGGTACTGCTGTTGATATCCCTGTTTGGGACGCTTCAAAGTGCATCCAGTGCAACCAGTGCTCCATCGTTTGCCCTCACGCTGCAATCCGTCCTTTCCTCCTCACAGAGGAAGAGGCTGCAAATGCACCTTTCGAGACAAAGGCAGGCATGAAGCCTTACGACAACTACAAGTTCAGGATCCAGGTTTCCGCTATGGACTGCCTCTCCTGCGGCGTCTGCGTTGAGTCTTGTATCGCTAAGGAAAAGGCGATCACAATGGCTCCTCTCAAGGACAACCTTAAGGAAGCTGAGAACTGGGATTACTGCATCGCTCTGTCTCACAAGGACAACCCGATGGCTAAGGCTAACGTCAAGGGTTCACAGTTCGAGCAGCCGCTCCTTGAATTCTCCGGCGCATGCGCAGGCTGCGGTGAGACACCTTATGCTAAGCTCCTCACACAGCTCTTCGGCGACAGAATGCAGATCTCCAATGCTACAGGTTGTTCTTCAATCTGGGGTGGTTCTGCTCCTTCTATGCCTTACACAACAAACTACAGAGGCTTCGGTCCTGCATGGGGCAACTCCCTCTTCGAGGATAACGCTGAGCACGGTCTCGGTATGTATTTGGGCTACAAGCAGCTCAGATCCAGAGCTAAGATGCTCGTTGAGGAGACAGTAGCTAATACAGCTTCTGAAGATCTCAAGGCTGCTGCACAGGCTTGGATCGACGGATACAATTCTGCTGATAACACACGTGAGATCGCAGAGAAGCTCGCTGAGGCTCTCAAGGCTGAAGGTTCCGATGCTGCTAAGAAGGCTCTCGATTATGAGGACTTCTTCATGAAGAGATCACAGTGGATCATCGGTGGTGACGGATGGGCTTACGATATCGGTTACGGCGGACTTGACCACGTTCTCGCTACAGGTGAGGATGTCAACGTTCTCGTTCTCGATACAGAGGTTTACTCCAACACAGGCGGACAGGCTTCCAAGTCCACACCTCAGGGTGCTGTTGCTCAGTTCGCTGCAGGCGGTAAGCACGTTAAGAAGAAGGATCTCGGTATGATGGCTATGAGCTACGGCTACGTTTACGTTGCTCAGGTTGCTATGGGATCTGACAAGAACCAGCTCATCAAGGCATTCACAGAAGCAGAAGCTTACCAGGGACCTTCCCTCGTTATCTGCTATGCACCTTGTATCAACCACGGTATCAAGGGCGGCCTCAAGGTAGCTCAGCAGAGAGAAAAGGCTGCTGTTGAGTGCGGTTACTGGCACCTCTTCAGATTCAACCCTGCTCTCACTGCAGAAGGCAAGAATCCTTTCACACTCGATTCCAAGGAGCCTACAGCAGACTTCTTCGAATTCCTCAAGGCAGAAGTACGTTACAACTCGCTCTACAAGAAGTATGATGCTGATGTTGTTGACGGCCTCTTCCAGAGATGCTATCAGGATTCAAGAGACCGTTATGCTTCTTACGTTAAGAAGGCTAACGAGGCTTGATAGCCGGTTGAGTTAATCAACTTAAATCAGGATTACCTGTCCCGGTCCGGACTTTGTTCCGGGCCGGGTTTGTTTTTGAGGACTAAATCCTTTTGACCACCGTAAGCGGCCCTTAAACATGATATAATTAACTTCGATTTAAGAAATGGAAGGGAACCGGGCGGATGAACGACGATTACAGTGAGCTTGTGATATCGCAGAGCCAGCTGGATGACATTTTCGTGGTCAGATATCTTCAGGAGTTGTCCCGGGAGGCTGTCGTAGTATACCTCTGGCTTAACATGTCGGTCGGCAAAAAGGAATTTGACGAGAAATCCGTAAAGACATACAAGGTGATCCCTGAGGATAAAGTCAGAGAGGCACTGACGGAACTGCTCGGAGCCAAGCTCATCAAAGCTTCCAAAGATAAGTTCGTCATGGAAGACCTTAAGCGCCGTGAAGTCGAGGAATATGTAAAGATCTGCAAGGCTAAGGGCGAATCCGGCGACATACCGGGAATGAAGAATACCGAAGAACACAGGATGCTCTCAGCCTCGATCTCCAAGACATTCTTCCGGGGTGTGATCGATTACAATTATTACCGCCTCATAGACAAATGCCTTTACGAATACGGATTTGAAAGCACCGTATGCTATAAGCTCTTCGAGGAAGGATACCAGCGCGGGATCTTACGGAAATACAATGCCATGGCGGGTATCGCATCCCATTGGTATGAGAAGGGATACACGACAGCCGACAAGCTTGAGAAGTATCTTGAACGTAATTCTTTGAAAGAAAAATTGGTCAAGCTCTGCAGCAAGACCATGCGCAAGCACATGACGGATCTTGACATCTCAAGGATTCACGGCTGGGTTGATGATCTGAATGCGAACGAGGAGCTTGTCGCATATGCTTTCCGGGTTAACGAGTTCAGGAACAACCTTACGCTGATGAACATAGAGACGACTCTGAAGAAGTGGTTTGACTTGGGCATCGATACCGCTGAGAAGGCGGCGACGCTGAATGAAGAGGAACATAAGGAGAATATGAGGAGATCCGCTCAACGCAAGAACCGCAGCGGATCCAAGTGGAAGACCGGCGCAGAGGCGGGATTGTCTCTGTCAGATGCGGACACAGAAAGTGACGGACAGGCAGAAGATAAGAAGCCGGTGAAGGATAAGGAACAAAAGGCCCGCACGGAAGATAAGAAGGACAAGAAGGATGACGAGGCAATACCTGACGACATCCTTGATATGTTCGGTGACTGATATGAAGACGATCAAAGGACTGATAGCGGCCGGCCTGGCCGAGACAGAGGCAGCTAGTAGGATATTACGCGATGAATCGATGAAGCGCGTATATGGTAAGTATCCGGAGCTGAAGGACATAGACGGTAAGATCATAGATATCCGCAAGGACAGACTGATCGCAGTGATAGATCACGATGAGAAGCTTGCAAGGCGTTACGATATTGAAGAAGAGAGCCTTATGTCCCAGAGGGAGCAGATCATAAGCGACAATGACATAGATCCCGAATTCGATATGGAGAAGAGCATCTGCACAAAATGCGGTGATACGGGATTCGTAAAAGGCAAAGACGGCACGCCGAGGGTGTGCTCTTGCAAGCAGTCCGAACTTGAAGAATGCTATGAGAGCTGTGGTCTGGGCGATTATACTTCCTTTACCATGAAGAATTACAGGGACGATTATCTTGGAGATGCAAAGAAACGATCCGAGATAAAAAAGAATATGCTCAGGATAATGCTCGGAATGGGTGACGCTGCCGAGAAACCGCTCTGGATATACAGCGGTGCACCTCAGACAGGGAAGACATATCTTTCGGTATGCATTGCCAAGACTGCGATCAGCCTGGGCAAGAGCGCGTTCTATACAAAATGCGAGAATATAGCCGCGTTAGACGATGAGACGATCGATGACCTCAAGCATATCGATTTCCTTATAATTGACGATTTCGCCGATGATGTTACACTCCACGGAGATACGGGTTCGGTCTTGAACAGCGTTCTTGAGGTCCGCACTGCGTCCGGACTCAGCACCGTTCTGGTATCGGCACTCCCGTTGGCGGACCTTATCAAAGGCTGCGACATGCGCGTAAGCGGCAAGCTCAGCAGGGCAGGGAAGATCACATAAGATGGAGATCCTTTGCGGAACAGATCTCGTAGAGATCGAAAGATTCATAAGGATAATCGAGAAGCACGAGAGCAGCTTCATAAACAAATGCTTCACTGAAAAAGAGCAGGAATTCTGCGATTCCAAACCTGCAGTAAAGGCTAAGGCCGAAAGCTATGCCGCCAGATTTGCCGCAAAGGAAGCCTGCGGCAAAGCTTTGGGAACGGGTATAATGAGCAAGGGCATAGGTCTGACTGATATAGAAGTCCTGACTGATCCCAAAGGAGCTCCTTTTCTTGCCCTTAAAGGAAAAGCGAAAGAGAAGGCAGACAGCCTCGGAGTGTTTTCGATCTCCGTAAGCCTTACACATGACGGCGGGATGGCAGCCGCATATTGCACCATGCTCGCCGACAGAAAGGATAACCAACCCGGATGAAATCCAACAAGCCGGACAAGAAGAATAAATCCTCTATATGGAAGCCGTTCAAAAAGAAGACTTCCCCTATGGATGACCATCCGGAAGAAGCCCGCGGCGTAAGGCTTATCAGCAAGAAGGTCACATTCGGCGATGACGGTGAGATCAAGTCCATCTTCAGTGATGACGGTATCTACGGCAGCGCTGAAGACATGCAGGACAAATGGGGACTGTCTGAGAAACAGGCCACCGTTAAGCGTAAGGGAAGAAGGCGCGTTTTTGCTTTTCTCAGCGCGCTTGGTATCTTCCTTTTCCTCATAGCCGGAATATTCTATATTCTTCCGAGATTCCTTCCTGACCTGTTCAAGGGCTCCAATATCGAGCTTTTCGTACAGCCTGTTGTTAAGTATGAATATAATGACAAATCCTACAGGGTAATAAAAAAGTCCAGCGAGTACATCATGAAAGATCCCTGGGCGGACTCTGATCGTATTTCCGAGGTGCTTTACAACGAGCCTGTGAAATTCGTCAGCGACAACAAAAAGGGGTATTGCAAGATCAAGACCATGGACGGCATAACGGGCTGGGTGAGAACCGAATGTCTGACTAATGATACCGCTTCAGTCGAGCCTGACCTTCACAAGTTCAAGCTCGTTATATCTGACCCGTCAAAAAACGTAATGACGCACGCGAGCAACGGTACGCTGATAACCAAGGTCATGATGAATACGGTGATCTACGCCGACATAAGCCGTGAAGGCGTTTATCAGGTAAGTCTGCCGGGAGGAGGAACGGGCTGGATCGGATCGTCCGGTGTTATCGAACTCAAGCCCAGAGATGATCTGCAGGTTGTCTCGAGCCGTTATTTTGTAAGCTCGCTCCTGACTTTTGTAAATGCACGCTATCTTTCCAACGGAGTTACAGTAAACGGCATATCGATAAACGGAGCGGTCTATGTCTGTTCACAGGTAAACGGAATAAAGATGCCGAGAACCATGAACGAACAAAGTAAGCTCGGACAGGCGGTAACGCTGTCTCATGACGCGGTCACGGGCGAAGAGATAATCAGCGATATAATGCCGGGAGACATACTGTTCTTAAGGAGTCCGCAGTCTGCGCCGGGAAGCGAAGTCATATATGAGGAGGCGGTCTGTACGGATACCGGAACGCTGCTCATGATATCTCCGGCTGCCACTACGATCAGGTTAAAGCAGTTCAAGTCCGGAGACGATATCACGAACAGGATAATCACTATCAGAAGGGTATTTGCTACAAGGTAAAAATCCTGTTGCATACGGCGATTCATTGTGATATTATTGTCAAGCGTTTGAAATTCTAACAGGAGGTGTTTTCATGGCTAAGTGTGAAGTTTGCCAGAAGGATATGTTCTTCGGCAGAAAGATCAGAATCACGCGTTCACAGATTTCACGTCGTGCGCTTACAACGCAGCAGGCTAACGTCCATAGAGTTAAGGTTGTTGTTGACGGCACCCCCAAGACAATGAATGTCTGCACCCGCTGCCTGCGTTCCGGCAAGGTCAAGAGAGCGTAATTTCTTTTTGATTCTATAACTAATAAAGCTCCGGTTTTTCCCGGAGCTTTTTGTTTTGCTTGTTTTTTGAGGAAACGGAAAAGAAATTACTTCCCGGGTACCTCGATAACGGATTTGCCGCCCATGTACATGCGGAGCGGTTCCGGGATACGGATCGAGCCGTCTTCGTTAAGGTTGTTCTCGAGGAATGCGATGAGCATTCTCGGCGGAGCAACGCAGGTGTTGTTGAGGGTGTGTGCAAGGTATGTGCCCTCGGCTCCTCTGATCCTGATCTTGAGTCTTCTGGCCTGTGCATCACCCAAGTTGGAGCAGGAGCCTACCTCAAAGTATTTCTTCTGTCTCGGAGACCATGCCTCAACGTCGCAAGACTTGACCTTGAGGTCGGCTAAGTCACCGGAGCAGCACTCGAGGGTCCTTACCGGGATGTCGAGTGAACGGAAGAAATCAACGGTGTTTTTCCAGAGCTTGTTATACCAATCCATGGAATCCTCGGGTTTGCAGACGACGATCATCTCCTGCTTCTCGAACTGGTGGATCCTGTAAACGCCGCGCTCCTCGATTCCGTGCGCACCGACTTCCTTGCGGAAGCAGGGGGAATAGGAGGTCAATGCTTGAGGGATATCAGCCTCATCGATGATGGAATCAATGAATTTGCCGATCATCGAGTGCTCGGAAGTTCCGATCAGATAGAGGTCTTCGCCCTCGATCTTATACATCATGTTCTCCATTTCGGCGAAGCTCATAACGCCGTCAACGACGGAAGATCTGATCATGTAGGGCGGGATGTAGTATGTGAAACCGCGGTCGATCATGAAATCTCTTGCATACGAGAGACATGCGGAATGAAGTCTTGCGATATCGCCCCTGAGATAATAGAAACCGTTGCCGGAAGTCTCTCTAGCCTGATCGAGTTCAATACCCTTGAGGTTTTCCATGATGTCAACGTGATAGGGGATCTCAAAATCGGGTACGAAGGGCTCGCCGAAACGCTCGATCTCAACATTCTCGGAGTCGTCCTTGCCGATGGGGACGGAAGGATCGATTATGTTCGGGATAACGAGCATGATCTTGCGGATCTTCTCCTCATACTCGCCTTCCTTGACCGATAATGCTTCAAGTTCTTCAGCCATATCGGTGACCTGCTTCTTGATGTCCTCGGCTTCTTCTTTCTTGCCCTGAGCCATGAGAGCGCCGATCTGTTTGCTGATCTTGTTGCGCTGGGATCTCAGATATTCCGCGCGGGTCTTGCTCTCGCGGTATTCCTTGTCCAGTTCGATGACTTCATCAACTAAAGGAAGCTTATCGTCCTGAAACTTGTTCTTTATGTTCTGTTTTACGATGTCAGGGTTGGTCCTGAGGAATTTGATATCGAGCATATCGGTCTCCTTTGCCTTTTATAACTTTCCTATTTTATTCTTAGGGTTCCTATTTATCAATCAGTTTCGACCAACATATTGCCGTCGTATTTGCCTGCAGGATAGTTTACCGACGGATCCCATAAGATGAACTCAGTTATGCCAAGGTCCTGGCAGGCCTTTATCTGAGCGTTGATCTCATTGTAACCATAGTGTATGTAGTTGCCCTTGCCGATATAGGATGCCGTAAAAGACTGTATGTACGGCCGGACATTTGTGAATCCTTTTTGTTGGTAGGTATCCTGACAGCTGTACAAGACGCTGTAAACGATCAGATAAGGCTCCTTATCCGGATAGGGGAATACTCTTCCGCCTAATCTCGTTCCAAGTGCGTAGTGTGACGGATAGACCATCGGACAGCATGAGTCGATCCCTGTCATACCGAGAGTCTCGAATTCCTGTCCGATTATCCTTGCATCTACGGGAGATGTTAAGACCGTACCGAAAATATCCGCGGAGACCGGAACGCCCATCTTGTCCTGAAGCCTGATCCTTGCTTCCTGCAGGAAACGGTTGATCGCCTCGGCTTTTGAAGGATACGTGCCCTCCGCACCGAAATACGGCTGGAGATCGCTCTTTCTTCCGACGGGAAATCTTACGTAGTCGTACTGTATCTCATCGATACCGTAGGATGCGGCTTCTTCAGCCAGCTCGATCAGATATTCCCAGTTGTCCCTGTTGTACGGGTTAAGGAAGGGACGTTTGCCCTCGCTCGAAAAGAGCACCATGTCGCCGTTCACGTCCTTGATCGCTCTGTCGGGGAACTTCTTTGCGGCGGTCGAGTCGTTGAAAGAGACTATTCGGCCGATGATGCGCAGCCCATTGGCATGGCACTTGTCGATCATGTCCTTGAGAACGTAATTGTCCCAAACGTAACCGATCTTCTTGGCGGTGGCATTTTTGGACATGTAAGGAATGCCGTATTCGTTCTTGAGGTCTAAGACTATCGTGTTGAGCTCGCTCTTCTTGCAGAGATCTATCGCGGAATCGATCTTTCCGCCGCTTCCGACATAGAGTCCTTTAACGTTGAAATGCTCAGGAGTTTTGACCTCATCTTCTGGGAGCTCTTTGAGAGGACCGAACATTGCATCGGCTTCGGGGTTATCGGGGAGAAGTTCTTTGTGGAGTGAAGCCACCGTAGTGAATTTGTTCTCGGTGGAGATAATGGGAACGACTGTGCCTGAAGGCTTTTTGTTGGCTTCCATCTGGACAGAGATACTCTTTGCGAGCTTGGTCATTCCCGCCACGATGATAAGGACAGCCATAAGCACCGCGATGACCGACATTGCGGTGAACATATGCTGAAGCCGAAGAAGCCTTGCGGCCTCATACGGGGAATTTACTTTTTTGGGCTTTTTATTTGTATTGTTCTTTTTCATAAGGATAATTATACAAGGCGTTTGAAAAATGACAAACGTTATACCGAAGAATGGTCTTTTGTGCTAAAATACTGTTGTTATAAATCTTTGATAATTTGAGTTTGCTGTATTGAAGAGGTTGTTATGATCGTACGCAATTGTGCAGGTGGTGTCGTTTTTCGCGGTGACAAAGTTCTGCTCGTTTGCAATGACAAACACGAATGGGGCTTCCCAAAGGGTGTTGTCAGATCATCAGACAGGAGCAAACTTACTGAATTCGTTGCCAAGAGGATAAAAGAAGAGACGGGTATAACCGCGAAAGTTCTGGCTCCCTGCGGGAAGACCAACTACGAGTATTATTCGATCACAAGGAACAAGCCCGTCCATAACAACATTTCATGGTTCGTTATGTCTGCCGAAGACGGCGACATCGTTATTACGCCTGATACCGGAACCGTCGGCGCGAAGTTTGAGACTGTAGAGAAAGCTCTCGCTAATATCACATACAGCCAGGACAAGGCGCTTCTGATGATGGCCTTCCAGAAATACAGGGAGCTTGTCTGATTTGCCATACGAATCCCGCCTGACTTCCGAGGGACAATCCCGTATCGAGATTAAAAAATCAGTTTTTATCGGGCATTGCGCCATGGTGGAGACGCCGTCGCAGGCTGCTGATTTTATTGCCAAAGAACGGAAGATGTATCCGGATGCCAGGCACATCTGCTATGCATGGAGAACGGGAGGCGAAGCAGCCAACCAGAAATCGAGTGACGACGGTGAACCGTCCGGTACCGCCGGACAACCACTCCTTTCTTTGCTGACCGATAATGAACTCAACAACACGATCATATGCGTAACAAGGTATTTCGGAGGCATCCTGCTTGGAAAGGGAGGCCTGATGCGAGCTTACAGGGAAAGCGGCCTGAAAGCGCTTGCGAACGGCGTGCCGGTGGTCATGACGCCGGGAAGAAGGCTTAAGATCACATGCGATTACGCATTCTATGAGAAGCTCATGCGCAAAGTTTCGCTTAAAGCCTGGAAGACCGAAAACGTTGCTTTTGACAGCGACGTATCACTGACGGTCCTGCTTCCTGAAGAACATATACAAGAGGCTTTAAACTTTCTGGCCGATGAGAGCTGCGGTAAAGTCAGTCCGGAAGATGATGGCGAAGTCATGATCCCGGGCGATGAAATATCGCTTTCATAGCCGAAGTTGACGCATTTTTGCCTACAATTCCTATTATTTCAATATTAAACTTGATTATGAAAATATATATGGAAATCCTGGAATGAGGTAAACACAATGGAAGATAACAACAATTATCAGGAAAATCCTATTAACAATTCGGGAATTCCCGTAATGCCGTCCGCGTATCAGCCTGTGTCCAATCAGTCTGCAGTGTATCAGCAGCAAGGTGCGCAGCAGGTCTACTATACAAGACCCGTGATGCCGGTTCCCAATGGATACGGCATGTATGCCCAGCAGGTAAGACCTGCCCAGCCTGTGCAGACCTATCCCGTTAATCAGAATCCTGTTCTTCCCGTTCAGCAGGTTCAGCCCGTTAAGGCCGCAAATGCTGCTCCGGAACAGAATGCTTCCGATCCCGGAAACGGAAACAAGAAAAGCATTGTCATGCCGGTCATCTTTTCGGTAGCGCTTGCTATGCTTTTCCTGTATACCATGGCCCAGTCTTTCTATATCGTAAGGCTTAATAAGAAGATCTCCGCAACTACCGCCGCGCCGGAGGAAATAACGACCGAGCCTGACGAGAGCCAGCCCGAAGAGAGCAGTGAACCCTGTGAATCCGAAGAGCCTAAAGAAACAAGGGAAGACGGTAAGCCCTGGTTCTCGATCGAAGGAGGTGCAGCTGCCACCGATCCCAACAAAAAGGCTATGAGGACGACCGACATAGTAGCGGAATCAAGTCCTGCCACAATTCCCGTATACATTTTGAAGGGTTCAAAGAAGGTCGCATCAGGAACCGGTTTTATCATCTCCACTCAAGGCTATATCGTAACCAATGCGCACGTCGTACAGTATGCCACCAAGTCACCTGATTCCTACAGTGTCACAGTACTCCTACACGGTGAGGCGGATGAGACCCCTGCTGAGATCGTGGGAACAGACGTCCAGACGGATATCGCCGTGCTAAAAGTTAATACTGACAAGACCCTTCCTTGCGTCAGACTGGGTGATTCCGACAAGCTTCAGAGCGGAGAACTCGTGATCGCGATAGGAAATGCTTTAGGCCAGCTTGATGATACCGTTACAGTCGGCGTTGTTTCCGGAACGAACCGTGAGATCAGTAACAACGGATACAGGCTCAAGGTAATCCAGACTGATGCAGCCATCAACAACGGCAACAGCGGCGGACCTCTTATCAATTCTTTCGGAGAGGTCGTCGGGATCACAAATGCAAAGATAGTCACATCCACGTCGGAGGGCCTGGGATTTGCAATTCCCATCAATTCCGTAAAGGGCATCATCGAGAAGCTTATCAACTACGGAAAAGTAACCAACCGCCCGTACCTCGGACTCTCAGTGAAATATTATGAGGAAGGTGCGTATAATGACGGCCCTGCAGGAGTCTATGTCTCTGTCCTGACATCAGGCGGACCTGCCGAAAAAGCAGGACTTAAAGTCGGTGACAGACTTATCTCCTTGGACGGAGTTGAAATTAAAAAATCGAATGATATTATTGATGTGCGTGATTCACACAAGGTCGGCGACAGCATTGAGGTTGTAGTCGAACGTGACGGAACCACGAACACATATACGATCGTCATCGGCGACAGCGGCGATTTTGAAGACAGTCAGACTACGACAAAGCCGACGGAACCTTCCGAGTCATCAAGACCTTCAAGAGGTTATGACAGAGATGACGATGATTATGAAGATTGATGCAGTTTGATCGCGCGTTAAGGGGGGACATTAAATGAGCAGCGGAAACAGACAGAATGTCGGAACAAAGGTGGTAGCCTGGCTTGTCATCGGAGCAATGCTTCTGACGTTTGTCTTTACCTTCATAGTTGTACTCATGTCCCAGTTCCAGAAATAAAGCATAATAATTTCAGACAACAGATTAGCCCGGCTCGTTGTGAGCCGGGCTGTATTTTTGTTTGAATGTTCAGATCAGGAAAAAACCGGATCAAGGTACGTCGCTGATCTGTTCCAGACCTTCCTTGTGGAATTCCCACATGTACTCGACTGCTTTGGAATTGATGAAATCCTGATAGTTGTTCATTCTTATGTAGCTGTTGACCCTGTCGTACCATTCGGGATTTGACGATTCGGATATGTAGAAGATTACATAGAATACGCCGTCTTCTTCGATGAGAGTCTTATCCTGGAACTTACGGTCGTCGGAGAAGATCCATCCTGAAAGAGTGCTGGAGAACTTCTCATAGTAGATATTGTCATCCTGCTGGATCTCAAGCTGGCCGGAGAGGACGTTGTCGTTGAAGACGTTCTCGATCTCCGCACAGCTGTCGGAATCGTTAATGTAGTCGTAGATCTTCTGAGCAAGAGCCTGTGTTCCGGAAAGGTCAGGAGTCTGGTCTTCCTTGGTCTGTGAGCTGACTTTCATGATGTAGCAGCTGCGCATGGGTGACGTCATACGGTGCCTTGAAACGAAAACGAGAATGATGGGGAATCCGTCCTCATCAGGGATGATCGTTGCATCGCCGTCGGCTCTTTCCTCATCAAAGAGCCATTCCCTGAACTCGGAATGGGTGAAATCATCATAACGTGCTTCCGGAACGAGAGTCGAATCCTCCTGTTCGAGAGTGTTGGAAGCGGCTCCCTTGGGGAAGTACTTTGCGGCTTCCTTCTCAAACTTGGAAGGATCGCGGTTCATGGCATCAATGATCTGCTGCGCGTGCAGGTTTGCCGTATCGATGAACGCCTGGTCGCGCTGCTCGTAGGTTATTCTAAGGATCTTATAGTTAACGACATCATAGATGTTGCGGGATTCTGCGTAAGCTTCCTCGGCCTGATCGTCTGAAGCTGAAAGCTCGACGAGCTTTTCGTCCTGGGCATAATCATCGGTGAAGTACTTTTTCGCAAGGACCCTGATGATGCACTGTTCGTCAACCTGGACGCCGAAAACACCCTTGATGTAAGTGTTGAGAGGAACACCGAGTTCGTTCGCCTTTGACTTGAGCCAGTCAACGTAAGCATTGGCGCGGTCATAGTGGCTGGATTCAATGGTATAGCCTTTGGCCGTTGCGTCATCATAGAGGATCTCCATCTTCTGAAGATCCTGAGCGGTCAGATAACGGAAATAATCCCTGTAAGTAGGGAAAGAATCGTCGTCAGGATAGGGTGAAGACAGCATCGACTCCGTTGAAGCCGCGAAAAGATCAACTCCTTCGCTCAAAAGCTCAAAGTGGTACATGAAGCTGAATTCGTCACTCGGAATGTCTTTCCCGTGGATCGTGACGGGGCTTCTGAAGGATTTGTCCATGTCGGTATCAAGGAAGAAGGAAAGGCCTGCGACGATAAAGACTATAAGAATGGCGGTGATGACGAAGAATATACCGGCATTTCTCTTCATGCGTTCTTTCTTCTCTTCGCCGCTGCCCGCAAGCCTGTCAAGCTCAAAGACTGCCTCGTTCATTTCTTCGGGCTCGGTCTTTTCCTCTTCTTCGGGCTTTTTCCCGGTATCTGCCTGAGCGGGCTGATCGGACTCAGAGATCTCTTTTCCGGTCAAGAGTTCCGGATTGATCTCAGACGTGCTCTGAAGAGTAACGTGCTCCTCGGGTTCTGTCTGAACCTGTATTGCGTCTTCCTTGATCTTAGGCTGACGTACCTTGTTCTGTTTCTTATCTTTGTTTTTCATCGGATCTGGTTTTCCTTCCTTGGGGTAACAAGATTAATTGCGCGGGGAACGCATGAGATCCTTATGGGTAGTGACGGACCTCTTTCTCCGTCAAGATCCAAAGTGATCTCAGAATCTGCATCCGGCGCCTCGATCGTAATGTCTTGTGCCTGAAAATATATGACTTTATTGCTGTTGATATGATCTCCTACAAGGATCTTGCCGAAAAGCGGCATGATCTCGGAGCGTTCCATCTTCTTGAGGACCATTACGTCGAGAAGACCGTCGGTAACATCCGCATGGGACATCAGGTTTTTGAATCCGCCCACGCTGCTGGTATTCGAGACAAAGAACATTACCGCATCGGTATCAACGACATCCTCGCCGTTACGGATTATTATCCTGTGTGAGGAATTGAGGGAGGGGATATCCTTCATTGCCGATATCCAGTAGGCGATAGGACCGAAAGCGGTCTTGAAATCCGGGTTGACGTTGTAAATGACATCCGCAAACGATCCGGCTGCGAGCACGTTCATGAAATAGGAATCTCCGGCCTTGCCGCAGTCGACCTTGACGATCTCGGGGTCTTCGAGCATCCTGGCGAAGTCTGCGGGTGAAGAGGGGAGATGGTTGATCGTCGCAAAATCGTTGATCGTTCCGGAGTTGTATATGGCAACGGGAATGTCGATCTCGGATCTCATAATCCCTGTTACGACTTCGTTTACCGTGCCGTCTCCTCCTGCCGCGATGAGTATGTCGTATTCATCCGGATCGGTATCTATGGCGAAATTCATCGCATCGAAGCGCTTGGCCGTGTAATTTATGTCGGCGCGTTCGATCGATCCTTTCGTCGCAAGATATGAAAGGACGTTCTCAACATTCGAGCGCGCGGTCTCGCGCCCCGAAGAAGGGTTGAGTATGATCTTAAGTCTCAGGCCCATGAACGCTCCTTTCAAAGACATAACTATAGGTTATTGACACTTTAACATAAAAAGCCAATGTAATTTCCAAAAGTGTGATATTATTAACACGTTTGTAATTTTATTATAAATAAATAAGAAAGACAGGTTTTGTTTTGAGCAAAAATATGGCACTTCACAGGCCGGGTCGCGAAAGACTGGCATCGATCTGGCCTCAGCTCCTTTTGGCATTTTCTTTTCCGATGCTTACGGTACTTGCCGCCCTGGTAATAACCGGATGCTATCCTTATGGCGACCGCACTATGCTTACGGTCGATCTTTATCACCAGTATGCCCCGTTTCTTGTAACATTCCGCAACAAGGTACTGTCCGGACAATCGCTCCTTTACAGCTGGAATGACGGCCTGGGTCAGGAGTTCTATGCGGCATACGCGAATTATGCGGCCAGCCCGCTCAACATTTTATCTCTTTTCTTTACGGCTAAGACCATTCCGGTATTCATTGGCCTGGTCACATGCTTAAGAGCCGGTCTTTCTGGTCTTTTCATGCTGCTCTTCCTGTCAGAGAACGATAACAGGAGAGTTGACAACATTACCGTCGTTTTCGCATCGTCATATGCCCTCTGCGGATGGTACATATCTTATTTCTGGAACATCATGTGGTGCGATGCGGTAGTTCTTCTCCCGCTTGTCATGCTCGGATTAAGAAGGCTCCTGATCGAGCGCAAATGCGCATTCTATGCAGTCACGCTGGCAATACTCATCTACAGCAATTACTATGCCGGATACTTCGTCTGCCTGTTCCTGGTATTGTTTGCACCTTTGTATTACATAATGCTCTTTACTCCGGGAAAGCCCAAGGGCGACCCCATGAGACTGTGCTTTAAGACGTTTATCGGAGCAGCCGTGAGATTTGCTATTTCGAGCGCTCTCGCTGCCGGAGCAACTGCCGTTCTTACCATTCCGACTTATCTTATCCTGCGTCACTGCTCGGCAACCGGCGACAGCATCCCTAAAGATTTCACCCTTCAGAATAATCTTTTTGACTTTTTCGGCAGGCTAATGGTTGCGGCAAACCCGAATATCCGTGACGGTATGGCCAATGTTTACAGCGGTGTGGTGACGGCAATCCTGCTTCCGCTTTTCTTCATGCTTCCCAAGAGGACCGGGATCACAGCGAGACACAAGTTCTCGTTCGGATTCCTGATCTTTGTCATGTATCTGAGCTTCACCAACAGGACTCTCAACTTCATCTGGCACGGACTTCATTTTCCGAACCAGATCCCTTACAGGGAATCTTTCCTTATGAGCTTCCTGCTTGTGTTTGTCGCTTTCCTCACGATCAGGAGGATAAGGAGCCTCAGTGTCGGGACCGTAATGGCCTCGGTGGCATCTTGGACGGCGTTCCTGATCCTTTACGAGAAATTCGGAAAGGGCAATGAGAGTTACATCCAGATCGGCGCCACGCTGCTGTTCTTAATCATACAGGGAGCGGCTTTAAGGATCGTGAGCGATGCACAGTCCGGCAAATCGGCCTTCTACTGCGAGACCTTGATCACGGTCACGATGCTGGTTGAGTTGTTCGCGGCTTCAACCGTATCCATCGGCCTTGTTGCGGAGCATGAGGGATTCTCTTCATATGATCCTTACGGCAAGAACTATGTTCAGGTAGCCGAATATGTCAATTCCGTTGAAGGCACTGAAGGACACAAGAAATTCGAGCGTTCGGAACTCTACCCGAACAACATCTGCGACATCCAGGCTCTCTATGACGTCAAAGGACTGTCCATATTCTCTTCCACGGCGAGGGAGAGCTTTGTCAAATACATGAGGAATTTCGGATTCCACAACAACGGGATAAACGGTCTGCGCAATGCCGGACTCACCAGGGTCACGGCAACTCTCCTCGGCGTAAGGAACCTTGTCGAGATAGATAAGACCAAGGCAGTCCCCATGCTTTTCGAAAAGGAGTACAGCAAAGATCAGGTTACGTCCTGGGGCAATAAGGATGCCTTGAGCGTCGGATACATGGTTTCCGAGAAACTGCCTGATTATGTACCCGAATACCTTGACCAGGGCAACGTTTTCTCAAAGACGAACAAGTGGATTCAGGCGATGGGCATAGAGGACCGGATCTACAAGACTGTCGATCTGGAATACGTTGAAGCCGTAGGCATGACTACCAGAGACATAAAGAATTCCCAGATCCTGTTTACCGTTGCAGCCGATGATGACGATGATTCCGGCTTCACGGTCAAGGTCGACAACGCGAAGATCGGTGCGGACGTTTATGTTTATGCCGGATCGAGCAAGGGCGGAAATGCTACCGTTACGGTCGGCGAGACATCCAGAACGTTTGAGATCAGGAGCTACCAGATCATCAGCCTCGGTGTTTTCGACGGCACACCGATCACTCTCAAAGTCTCTTACTATAATCCGCCGACAGCATCTCCGCTTTATGTTTACGGATATCAGCTCGATGTCGATGCCTACAATAAGATGGTTGAAGAATTAGCTGATGAGCAGCTCGAAGTAACGTCTTATGATTCGACATCACTCGAAGGAACCGTTACCGCGAAGAAAGCAGGACTGCTTTTCCTTACGATTCCGTATTCCGAAGGATGGCATGCCTGGGTTGACGGAAAAGAGACGGAGATCACTCCTGTCAATGATGCTCTTATGTCGATCAAGCTGGGTGCCGGCAAGCATGATATCAGGATCGAATACATACCTGCAGGCTTCAAGATTGGCTCATATATTACCTGCGCATCCGTAGTGATGATCGTTCTTCTTGCCGTGATACCTGCCATTGTCAGAAAAGCCCGCGCTTCAAAGAAAGCCAAGGCCGCAGTTGTTCCGGAAGCCGCAGAGGCTCCTGTTGCGCCTGTTCCTGAAGCAACACCGGAAACGGAAGCTGCTTTCGTTCCGGATGTATTGCCGGAACAGGAGGAAGAAGCTGTTCCCGAGACATCTTCTACACCTGAAAACGAAGTTCCTGCCGACTCTCCCGCCGATGCCGAAACTGAAGAATCTTCTCCGGCGGAAGATACTGCCAAGCCCATGTCAGAAAACGGAGACGGTGAACAATGATAAGCACCCGCACGGGCAGGCAAAAGCTTTATTACGGATTCGTGATCTGCTTTCTCGCAGCAGCGTGCGCTGCCACGATAGCTCTTAACACCGGTCTTTGCATCAGTCCCGGAAAGATCCTTCCGGTATCTGTTTCGATGCGTTCCGGCGACATGAGCGAGAACATAATCCTTGGCATAAAGAATGCTGAAAGAGACGCAGCTGCAATAAGGTCGGGCATGAGCTCGGCAGAGGCATGGACCACGATCTCCGACAGGAATCTGGATCTGTTCTTCCTCATCTCTTTGATCCTGCCCGGCAGTCTGACTTCGGCAATTCTAACTATCGGTTATTTCCTGAGATTCGGCGCCGCAGCAGCGCTGATGTATTGGTTTTGCTGTCGTCATGCGGGACTTCGCAGGCTTTATTCGTTCCTGCTCGGCATGATGTATGCGCTCTCGGCGCAGGTTATCCTGACGGCGCAGTTTGCTCCGGTGATGAACATGGTAGTGCTCCTGCCGGCGGCGCTTTCTTCTTTTGATTCGTATCTTCGTGAGAGAACGTGGAAATCCTTTGCGCTTTCCTGCGCTACATGCGCTCTTATCGCTGCTTCCGGAGTTTACGGCTGCCTTTCGGGCATTCCGTTTTTGGCATTATCGGGGCTGGTCCTTTCGGTAGGTCTCTACAGCAGCAAACGCAAGGTCCTTTCCTCATGGTTCAGGATAATGGGCGCGGTCATAACGGGAACCGCCATGGCTTCTTTTGCCGTAATTCCGAGATTCATCGTGATGACTCCGAAGTTCGACGTGGTCGCGTCAGCACAGACCGCCGAGGTGAGATACAAGCTTTTCGATCTCTTAAGGCATACCTATGTTGCCCAGTCCGGCGGCCTCGACATGGATTCTGTCCCGGTATTTTACATTGGAATCCTTACGTTAGAGGCACTTGTTCTTTTCTGGGCCAACTTCAAGATCCCGACGCGCGTAAAGGTCACGGCAGCCGTGATATTGTCAGTCTGGTATATCTCATGTGCTTCTTCTTTCGTCAGCGAAGCCGTGAGTATTTTCGGTGAAAACAGCACGCTTTCCGCTTCAAGGCTGATCTGTCTTGAAGTATTCCTGTTCTTTTATGCGGCTATAGCGTTAAGGAACATAAAAGGCGTGACGTCGGGAGCTCTTTATGCCGCTTTCCTCGCGCCGATGGCATTCCTTGTCTTTTCGGGCAATTTCTATTCAGACATCGAGTTCTCGACGACGATCAATCTGGGTACCGGTGCGGTAATGCTCATTTGCGGACTCCTGATCAGACGCCTGACACTTAAGCCCGCCGGAACGAAGATCAAGACATTTATTGCCGGCATCGGCGCGCTTGCGGTCACGTTGAATGCCGCGTTCATCATGTTCAACAACACTCTCAACCTGTCGGATGCCGGGGCGGATCTGACACCGGTCGTTTCCGACGACGAAGATGAGGAATATTACGATCCGGAGGAAGAAGACGGCTTCTCGGTGTTTGCAGACCAGCCCGGATTTTTGCTGCTTTCGGAGGACATCAGCTCTCATAAAGCCGAGACCTTTACCGATGCTTTCAACTACATGTCCGAAAAGGCGCTTGCCGGCAAGTGCTTTGAAGAATACAACCTTTCCCTGGTATATAGCGACCAGGCGGAACATACGAAAAATGACCTCTACAGTGTAGGGACGGGCTTTTCTTCCATAACTTTCAAGTTGACATGCGGCAAGGCGGACAGGCTTTTTGTATACAGCGGCTTTGACGGCGAGATAACCTTGAGGAATACCAGAGAGGATTTTGAAGAGGAAAGAGATTTTTCAGGTCAGTTCCTTACCGAGCTCGATGCTTCAGAGGGCGAACATGAACTGGCAGTATTCTTCGGCCTTGAAGAGCAGTCAGAGAACAGGCTCGCGGTCATGCGCTTAAACCGTTCCGCAAAGGATATCCTTGAGAGATCCACCCATGCCATCAGCAACAACGCTTTCAGCTTCAGGCTAAAGGAACTGCCGGATGTTAATTACGGGACAAAGTCTTTCATAACTTCCGTGCCATATTCTCCTGCTGTCAGGATCAAATTGAACGGAAGAGACGTAAGGACTTTTGAATACATGGGACTTACCGGTGCCGTTTTCGAAGCGTCGGAGAACGTGCCGGAGTACAGTGTACAGATCTCAAGGATCGTTCCCGGCCTGTCCGGCGGCATAACGTTATCTGTTGCCGTATGCCTTGCTGTCATCGCAATTCCGCTGATATATAAGTATACTTATAAAAATAATAAGAAAGGTAAGGGTTCCGAAGTTGAAGAACTGACGGAACTGCCTGACGGAAATGTTGAGCAAGAAGATAGTTGACGGTTGCGAATTCGTTGTTTTTGATCTCGAGTGGAACCAGCCGATCCCGGGCAAGGCTTATGATTTCGACTGTTCAACCCTTACGGGCGAGATCATCGAGATAGGCGCCTGCCGTTATGTTTATGAGAACGGCGATCTTGTGCTGAAGGATGTTTTTTCCGCTGATGTCGTTCCGGCGGTCTATACCAGACTTCACTATCATGTTAGAAAAGTTACGCAAAAGAAGAACAGTGATCTCAAAAAAGGCCAGCCGTTCGAGCAGGCCTACAAGAGATTCCGCGAATTCTGCGGTCCCGACGCGATATTGGTCGGCTGGGGCAACTCCGATCCGGCCATGCTCAAGATGAACCTGAAGTTTTTCGGGATGGACCATAAGCTCGGCATGCAGTTCCTCGACCTGCAGCCCATATTCTCTTTCTTTGCAGGGCAGAAGGGCAAGCAGCGGAGCGTAGAGGCTGCCGTTGATTTCTATAATATAGAGAAGAAAGATATATTCCACAGTGCAACAGCCGATGCACAATACACCGGAGAGGTTTTTGAGGAGATCTTCAGACATAACAAGCCTTCCGAAGTCATTTCCGCAATTTCCAGTTCTTCGGTCGATCCTGATGTAAAGAATGAATTCTCTCTCGTTGGCAGCGAGGCGAAGGATGCCGAAGGCGCCTTAAAGATGGTGGAAGGCTTTGTGAGCGTTTGCCCGTTATGCGGCAAAAAGCTTGAAGACGAGATCAGCCGTTTCCGTATCCGCAAGTCACAATACGCGCTTTTCAGCTGCATTGAACACGGAGAACTCTTCTCAAGGACAAGGATAAAGAAGAATAAGAGCGGGATGTTCTACGCTTCCGCAGTCCTGAGATTTGCCACCCAGACGGATTATTATCTGGTCGCTTCCAAAAAGGAAGAGTTTGATAAGTATGGGATTACGGGCGCTCCGGCAGTTCCGGCTGAAGAAAAAAATGACGAAATCGACAATTTGTAAACGAAATGTTAACAAAGTATGTAAAAAAGGTTAGCAAATTTGGAATTTTCTGTTGAAATTTGCCCGGCAATGTCATAAAATAGTCTCAGGAAATTGGATATTTATGTGCGGTAGACGCACAGATCATTTGATTTACGACTTTATACACATATGAAGGAAGGTGCTTCTTATGATGAGAAAGTTAACAAAGAAGAAGGCAGGCAGACGCGGCGCGATACTCGTTACCGTTGTTTTCATCCTGGCTTTTGCGGTAATCTTCATTGCTGCAGCCATGACGCTTACACAGTCAACAAGAAAGCGTGTCTATACTGAGGCTGAAAGCAATCAGGCCAGGCTTACTGTTACGTCTGTTGCAGAATCCTGGTACCGTGCGATCCAGAAGTGCGAGTTTGAAGATGATGCTCTCCTTGCACTCTGCAAAGCCAATTCCGGTACCGGAACGAAGATAAGGGTCAAGGCATCCTCTAATGCTGACGGTGTTCCCGGACTTGAGAACGAGGGCGAGACTAATTCTGATAACTTTACTGAAGTAAGGATGTACAGGTCGCCTAACGTTTCCGGTGCTACCAAGGATGAGGAATTTACATATTATGCAGATTTCTCCACGACTATCGACGGTCAGACCGAGAACGTTCGTGCTGCTTTGACATACACTCCTCCGGTTCATAATTATGACGGAGCACCTTTCAGCACTCAGGTCGACCTTAACGGTAAGTTTGCTAACAACAACCTCGAAGTAGTAGGCGAAGGTAAGGATCCTTCGAACCTCGATAACATCTTCCTCGTAAGAAAAGGCGGCAACAGCACCGACGCGTCATTCTCCAGCTATGCTACGATGATCTACTGCGACGGCACCGTCTGCTTCAAGGATGAGGTTTTCCATTCCGAGGATATCGTATTCCTTTCAGGTGCAAAGCTTAAGAGCGGAGATTCCGGACACTTCTCCAGCTCATCCAAAGTTAAGAATTTCTTCTTCTTCGGAGACAGCAATGAGCCTATAGCTACAGGCGGCAAAGGCAACTTCAGCGGTAGCGGTTTCAACTTCTATCTCTGCAACAGAGCTAATGTCAGTGATTGGACAAACGGCGGTACCGTTGTTCAGATCAATGCTGACGGTACACGTGTAGACGGCCAGGGCGTATCTGACAACTTCAAGAAGAAGGTTCAGACATACGCTTCCTACAACGCAAGCTATAAGGCAAACGGTAAGGAACAGTTCCCTACAACTGATAAGTTCCTTTCCAGCGCCCAGAAGAAGCTTAAGATCGACAAGACCGCTACCGGTTCAAAGAATGCCGATTCTTCGCCTAAGACAATGTCTCTCGGTAAGTTCCTTAATGACTACAACTATAACGAGCACAGTGATTATGTTCCTGCAGGTGCATATTACTTTACATCTGATGCTTCGGATCACGATGAGAATCATGGTTTCGGCGCAAAGATCCCTTATGTTATGGTTCTCAAGGGTGGCTCCAACTACAGATTCTGGTTCAAGGGCGGTGTTACATTCGGTCTTTACAACGTAATCTTTATCGTTGACAAGCCGGACAAGGCAGCTCCTGTCCTCTTCCTGATGGAAGACGGCGCGAATATCAATTGGCCCGGTGACGGCAGCGGTACTTCCACAAACGGTAAGACCGGCGGCAACGGAATCCTTGCTGTAGAGGGAAGAAATTTCGACACCAAGCAGAAGGCTTACGATTTCGTTACCGGTATCACTGCAGGTACTGCAAGACAGTTCGAGAATTCCAGCAACAAGTACAGCACACGTTACGACGGTAAGAACGAGCCTTGCGCGATGGTTCTCGGAATGGGCAACAATAAGTTCTGTATCGATAAGAACATAATCATGGAGGCATTCATCGGTCTGTTCAACGACAGTTACGGTGATAGTCCGAAGTCAACCCTCTCGTTCAGGAACAATGACGCAGGTGTTCTCTACGGAAGAATCATGACAGACGGTCTCGGATTCTCCAACGACTCAGGTAGCATCCTCTATCCTGCATCACCTGCAGCATCGACACTCCCGGCACCTAACCCGGATATGGAGAAAGTCGTTACATGCTTCTCTCTGAAGTCGATGATCTACTACTATGGATTAGGCAACAAGACCAACCCGTAATCTGAAACAAAACAACCGGCCCGGAACTTAGGTTCCGGGCCTTTTTTGTTTTGGAGATTTTTGTGCGATCATTCACTCGAGCGTAATAAGATTACCTGTCTGCATGAGCTCCATGGAAATATCGGAAGCGGAGCAAATGATGACATTATCATGAGCAGCGTATTCGACCTCGTAAAATGCAAGGCTTTCTTCACAGATATATGAATAACGGGAAAGGCCGAACAGTTTTTCGAGTCTGTAAGCAAAAGCATCGTCGTCAAAAAGTCTTACTGCAGAATCGATAAGGATGATCTTGGAAAGAGCATTACCGCATTCAGCAAGTGAATCAAGAAATGCCCCAAGGATCTTGCGGCCGTGTACCGTATCGGAAGAATAGTAGTCATGCTTGATCAGCACGGACAGCATTCCGCTCTCGTCAATGACCGTGATCTCGGGTGCAGGAGTTATCTCAAGATTGCTTTTTTCCCAGTTGTTCATCGAAATCCCTCCTGTCCGAAGATAAAAAGCGCATCGATCTTTGAATCGCATTCTTGCTGTTTCCCCAGGGTTTGTCAGAGTTCCGGTAGTCGAATTTGAGAGTAAAATATTCTACATCTCCGATCAGTTCTTCAAATGCAAGATCGCTGCTTTTTGCCAGGGCCGCTACAAAATCCGAAGCTTCATTTTGCGAAAGCTTTGCAGCTTCCCTGAGCAGCATGGCTGTGTGGGGAAGACAGTGGTATTTGGTCCCGGAAAACCTTTCCCTGAATCCGTCATGGTCATGGCAGAACATCCATGCCGTTACTTCAGAATAGTGCCTCATGGTATCTTCGAGTTTCTCGCAGATCGGACACATGGCAACACGCTTGTCGATCCTGTCCGCCATATCCTTGAGTTTGGATCTGTAATCACCGGACCTGCCCTTTAAGAGACCTGCCTTGGCCGGTGCGCTGTTTATCAGATCTTTGGAAATATCTTCGTGAAAATCCTTCAAGTGTGTGTGCATTACAAGTCCCAATCCCAGTCTGTTGGTTACTGATTTATTGAGCTTGCCCATGTGTTCCGGACAAAAACCGGTCTTGTTGGTGATCTTCCTTGTATCGGGTTCCATGAGCGAAGGCCCCAAATAATATTCAAGATAATCATTCTCGGCCTTGGTGTGAAGCGCACAGAACGGGCACTCGGAAGCGCCGGAATATGCGTCGTTGACGGGGATCATATAAATCTTTTCCATATGGTATCTCCTTATTGACCGTCAGGAGCATGCAAAAGGCGGCTTGCTCTGACATTTACACCGTTGGTTGTAATCGAGGTATATTCTTCAACGGCCATGCCGACTTTCTGCTGTGCGGTCTCGAGAACTTCCTGGGCATCGAAACCGTAGTAGAGAGACAGATCAAGGCTGATCATGACGCCGTATGTCTGTTTCTCGGTCTTGAATGAAGTGACTTCGGCAAATCCCGGTACATCCTTCAACACTATTTTGATCAGATCCAGCAAAGCGTCATCTGAGATCGAGTATGACCCCAATGAAGAGAATGTCGGTCTGACTACTGTTCTGTCAGAGTCGGGGGGAGGGGGGATGATGCCCCTTTCTCTGTCAAAGCGTTGCCTCAACTTGGAAAAAGGATCAGAAAAATAACCCGAGAACTCATGCTTGACCTCCATGCTCGGAACGGGGATAGTATGCATTCCCTCAGTCATTCTGGTATTTCTCGCGAGCCTTCGTTCCTCCTCGGTCGAGACGTCCTCGATCCTTATGAGCATGGAAGGCTGATTGAGCCAGAGGTTATCGCAGATCTTGCCGAGCATGGAATCAGATGTGCCGAGGATCATCAAAGCTTTCGGACCGGATTCGACAAGAGCTCTTCTCATGACGGAAGATCTTGTCGGATCGGTAAAGATAGCCTGACGGACGGATTCCATCTTGGTAGGAGCTTTTTTCGCGGATGTTCCGGCGACGATCCTGCTTCCGTTTATGAGAAGTCCGTCATCGATGATGTAATGGATATTGTTATCACGTGCAACTTTGATCGCCCTGGTGCTCTTTCCGGTTCCGGAAGGACCGACAAATGCGATGACAGCGATCCCCGCGAGATACTCACGGGTTGCCTGGTCGCTGTTAAGTATACGTTCGATGTCTTTGCCCGGCTCGGAAACAGAACCGGAATTACCGGCTGTGGCAGTACGCTCAAAACGCTTAAGCGTTCCACGGAATTCAGACAGCAGAGTCTTGCGAGGTGCTGACTGATTGTTCTCTGTCAAAAGAGAGCCGTTCTGGGTTGTATTCTCGTTCCCGGACACGTGATCACCCGCGGATCAGCCGTTCCAGTTGTGGTAGACTTCCTGGATGTCCTCATTTTCGTCAAACATGTCGAGCATCTTCTCGAGATGTGCGACGGCATCGGGATCGGTAACCTCGGTAGTGGTAATGGCCACGGGTCCCAAAGTCTCATCCGCGAAAGAATAACCTTTAGCTTCTAATGCGTCTCTTACGGAATAGAAATCCGAAGGAGCGGTAGTGATGATGTAGTATTCGTCATCTGAATCAAAATCGGAAGCACCGCAGTCAAGAGCATCGCCCATGACGGCATCCTCGTCCTCAAAATCTTCCTTTGAGATAAGAATGGTGCCTTTTTCTTCAAAAAGGAAGGAGACGCTTCCGTCTACACCCAGATTGCCGCCGTTCTTGTCGAAAATGTGCCTGACGTCAGCAGCGGTCCTGTTGCGGTTATTGGTCAGGGCTTTTGCCATAACGGCAACGCCTGCCGGACCATAACCCTCATATGTGATCTCTTCGTAATCATCGCCTTCACCGGCTTCTGCCGCCTTCTTGATAGCACGGTTGATATTGTCGTTCGGCATATTGGCAGCCTTGGCCTTTGCCACGACGACCTTGAGTCTTGAGTTGCCGTTGGGATCAGCGCCGCCGGCCTTGACCGCAACAGCTATTTCTTTTGCAAACTTTGTAAAAATCGCACCCTTTGCTGCATCAGAAGCTTCCTTTTTCCTTCTGATATTGTTCCATTTGGAATGTCCTGACATAAATTCCTCCGTGTCTTATATGAATGTCATATATTATAGTATAGTAATTTATTAAAAAAATACAAAAATCGAGCACCATTTCCCGTGACATGAAATTGTCAAAGAAATTTTTTATGCAGTTTGTCACTTAAACTTGCTTTTTGCAGGATGCCGTTGTATAGTTTTGTATGTGTATGTTTGGGTTCATGCGCCTATTTATTTTGGTGCCTGTTTTTTCGTAAGAGACAACAGGCAATCGGGAGGGTCTGATGAAGAGGTTAGGAGACATTCTGGTCGAGAGTGGTTTTCTTAACGCGACTGAGCTTGCAGAAGTTCTCGGCACGCAGAAAGAAACCGGTAAACGTCTTGGTGAAGTAATTGTTGAGAGCGGCTTGATGTCGGAATTTGACATCCTGCGTGCTGTGTCCAGTCAGTATGATTACCCAATTATTGACTTGACGAGCATTGATGTTGATCCGAAAGCAACGGCTCTTTTGAATCAGAAATTCTGTGAAGACAATGTAGTTCTTCCTATCGGTTTCGATAACGACAACCTGGTTGTTGCTATCGATGACCCGATGAATATTACTATTGAAGATGAGCTTCAGTTCCAGACCGGATATCAGATCACTCTGATGCTTGCGACTCACTCTTCCATTATTGACGCCATCAAGGTTAATTACGGAAAAGAGAGTGCCGCAAAAGCCGCAGAAGAGCTCGGTGCGGATCTTGATAAGGAAGACGATTCCGCATCTTCTGAGTTTGATGATGCCATCAACAGCGCTCCTGTTGTTAAGCTCGTTAACTCAATGATCGATTACGCTATCCGTGCAAAATCATCCGATATTCATATCGAGCCTCTCGAGGACAGAGTCCGTGTCCGTATCCGTATCGACGGTGTCATGCAGGAAGTCATGAGCAACCCTCTGTCGGCAAGAGATGCTATCACTACGAGAATTAAGATCCTTGGCGGCATGAACATCGCCGAGAAGCGTATTCCTCAGGACGGCCGTATCACGACAGAGATCAACGGCGAGCCCGTGGACATGCGTGTATCCATTCTTCCTACCGTTACGGGTGAGAAGACGGTTATCCGTATCCTTGCCAAGAACGATGCCAACCTCAACAGAAAGTGGCTCGGTATCAGTGATCACAACAATGATCTGATCAATACGATCATCAAAGTGCCTCAAGGTATCTGCCTTATCTCCGGCCCTACGGGTTCAGGTAAGACGACAACCCTTTACACACTTCTCGCAGAGAAGAACACTCCCGAAGTTAATATCATCACAGTTGAGGACCCTGTCGAAATCAGGATTCCCGGACTTAACCAGGTACAGGTTAATGCCAAGGCAGGAATGACATTCGCAAGCGGTCTTCGTTCCATTCTCCGTCAGGACCCTGACATTATCCTCGTCGGAGAGATCCGTGACGGCGAGACCGCAGAGATCGCAATGCGTGCCGCTATCACGGGACACCTTGTTTTCAGTACAATCCACACCAATGATGCCGTTTCGTCCATCAACAGACTTATTGATATGGGACTCGAGCCTTACATGGTTTCTTCTGCTCTTGTCGGCGTTGTCTCACAGCGTCTCGTCAGAAGAATCTGCACAAACTGCCGTGAAGCCTTCGAGCCTGACGAATACGATATACAGGCACTCCGCCTTGACCCCGGTCAGAAGATCTACAAGGGTAAGGGTTGTTCCGAGTGTAATGAGAAGGGTTATAAGGGCCGAATCGCCATCCATGAGATCGTCGTTATGACGAAGAAGATGAAGACACTTCTCGAGAAGCGTGCAAGCGAAGAAGACATGCGTCAGCTTGCCGTTACCGAAGGTACTCAGATGCTGCAGGAATCTGCAAGAGCTCTTGTTCTTGAGGGTATCACCACAGTTGACGAGCTTAACAGAGTTGCTTACACGATTGACTGATAAGGAGGTTACAAAGCGTGGAAGGATTTAGTTTATCAATCGAATCGATTCTGTCGGAATCAGTAAGAATGGGTGCTTCTGATACCCATATTACTGTCGGACTTCCTCCGATGATTCGAGTCGACGGTATGTTAATGCCGCTTGGCGGACAGCCGTTGACAGCTGCTGACACAGAGTATCTCTGCAAGTCAATGATCGACAAGTCGAGACAGCAGTATCTCAACGAGAGGGGAGAGATCGACTTCTCATATGTCGTTGAGGATTACAGCCGTTTCAGATGCAACGTATTCAAGCAGCGCGGAACCTATGCCCTTGCGGCAAGAACAATTACCAATGAAATTCCTACATGTGAACAGTTGGGACTCCCTAACGTTTTCAAGGAACTCGTATTACTGCCCAGAGGTCTTATCCTCGTTACCGGTCCTACGGGTTCGGGTAAGTCCACAACACTCGCGGCAATGATCGGTCACGTTAACACCTGCAAGAAGTGCCACATCCTCACACTTGAGGAACCTATCGAGTACCTCCACATGCACGGTGAAGCCATGATCAACCAGAGAGAAGTTCACGAGGATACACTTTCATTCGCAAACGCTCTCCGTGCTGCTCTCCGTGAAGACCCGGATATCATCCTCGTCGGAGAAATGCGTGACCTCGATACTATCAGTACCGCTATCACGGCAGCAGAAACGGGACACTTGGTTCTTTCAACACTCCATACGTCTTCCGCTGCAGACACGGTTAACCGTATCATCGACGTTTACCCGCCTCATCAGCAGGATCAGATCAGAGTCCAGCTCTCATCGGTTCTTTCAGCCGTTATCTGCCAGACTCTCGTCCCGAGGATCACAGGCGGACGTTGTGCAGCATTCGAGATCATGATCACGAATGACGCTATCAAGAACAACATCCGTGAAGGAAAGACGTATCAGATCGACAGCACGATAGCTACAAGCCTCCAGCAGGGAATGTGCCCGCTCGACTTCTATCTTGCTGAACTTGTTAAGAGAAAGATTATCTCCAGAGACACGGCTCTCGAAAGATGCCATGCTCAGGATGATCTTAAGCGTTTTATCAACAACCCTGGTTCTTCGAACAGCCCTCTGTTCGGCGATTTGGAGTATACCTGATTATTGCGCTTGCAATACAAATCTAAAATAAGGAGGAAAAAGATTAATGCCTAATTTCAGATATCAGGTAATTGATTCAGCCGGTAAGAAATCGGAAGGTATTGTTGAAGCGGCTTCTATCGGTGAAGCAACACGTAAACTCAAAACTGACGGCAAATACATATCTTCGCTTACGCTTGACAGAGGATCCGGCCTTGCCAACATGACAATTGGCAGCCCGATGCTCAAAACAAAAGACCTGGTTCTTATTTCAAGACAGTTGGCCTCACTCCTGGCAGCTGGTATTACGGTCGTCAGGGCATTGGACATGCTTTATCAGCAGCTTGACAGCAAGAAGGCAAAGAAATGCATCGGTGAGATCTATGAATCGGTTCAGGGAGGACGTTCACTTTCTGAAGCTTTCAGAGAGCAGAGGGGTGTTGTCCCGAACATCATGATCAGTATGATCGCGGCAGGCGAAGAGTCCGGTCGTCTTGACGAAGTTATGGAGCGTCTGGCAGAACACTTCCAGAAGGCACAGAAACTCAAGAACAAAGTCTCATCAGCAATGGTCTATCCTAAGATCCTTGCAGGACTTACCCTTGCAGTTTCCGTCGGATTGCTCACGTTCCTCGTCCCTAAGATCGGCGACACGATCAAGAGTTTGGGCGGTGAATTGCCTACACTTACCAAGATCCTTCTCGGTATGTCAGGATCACTTACCAAGTTCTGGTACATTTACCTTGCCGTACTCGCACTTCTGATCTACGGTTTCAAGGTTTGGAAGGCTTCCGACAAGGGCGGCGAGCAGTGGTCATACCTTATGCTCAAGTTACCTGTCGTAGGCAAGGCTACAAGAATGAACGCGGCAGCGAGATTCACGAGAACGGTTTCAACGCTTCTCAAATCCGGTATCTCCGTTCTTCAGTCCGTTGAGATTACAGAGAAATCTCTGGACAATCTCATTTTGGAGAAGAAACTGGCCGAAGCAAGAGTAGAGATCAGGAAAGGTACATCACTTTCCAAGTCCATCAGAGGAATTACCGAATTCCCTCCGATGATCTATGCCATGGTCTCTATCGGTGAGGAGTCAGGTACTCTTGATGCGATCCTCGATAAAGCTGCAGACTTCTTTGAAGATGAGGCAGACTCCGCAACAGCGAAGATGACTGCTGCTCTCGAGCCTATCATGATCATCATCATGGCGATCATCGTAGGTCTCGTCGTAGGCGGTATCGCAATGCCTATCTTCACGATGGCTAAGTGGATCATGTAATTAAGGAACAGTATTTGAAAGGAGAAAACAGATGGATTTTTCAATAGGTAGAGGCGGATCCGAATTAGTAATCGACTGCTCAAGCTCTGACCTCAAGATTGCTGTCGGAAACTATAACCCGAAGTCCGGGAACATAATGATCGACACGATAGGAATTATTCCTCTTGAGACGGATGCTATCAATGACGGTGCTATCGCAGATTCATTCGGTATTGTAATGGCAGTTAAGCACGCCATAGCAAGACTCGGTATCAGGAACAAGAGTTGCATCATCACTACAGAGGGCGCTTTCGTTCATACCAGAGACTTAGAGCTTCCTATCGCTAAAGAAGAGCAGCTCAAGGATATGGTCAAGTACGAGGTTATCGGACAGGGCACCAACCGTGATCTGTCGATCGACTATATCGTTTACGGTACAACAAAAGATGCAGAGACGAATGCTGATAAGCTCAAGATCAGAGCAACAGCAATACCTACTGACACGATCAAGGATTATCGTGAATTCCTTAAGGAAATGGAGCTTCAGCCTACGGCTCTCGATATGAACCCTAACGCTGTAAGAAAGCTCTTCTCTCAGGGAATCATCAACGGTAACGTTAACATCACACAGTCAACACTGCTCCTGATCGAGCTCGCAAGCAGAACGACAACAGTAACCGTTCTTGACAAGGGCTTCCCGGTTCTTTCAAGAAGACTCCAGTTCGGTCACTCGAACATCCGTCAGGTTGCTGATTCCGTCAAGAAGCTCCAGGGCACAAATCAGCAGTCCTCACTCGCAAGACGTCTCAGCATCACAACTACTGATGCTGCAGCCAGTGTACCGATCGAGGATATCGACGTTTGGAACGAGACAGTTGCCAACACTCCGGCTCTCCAGAGTGCTGTCAACGCTTACTTCAAGAGCCTTGTAGATGCTGTATCCCGTACAGCTCAGTTCTCTATATCGAAGTATCATATCGATACTATCAGCACATGCTTCCTTTATGGTTCCGGTGCAGGCTACAAGAAGATCGACAAGGAATTGTCACGTCAGCTCGGAACACAGGTTGAGATTTTAAAGACACTCAGTACGGTCAGCGGACCTAAGAATTTCGAACTGTACCAGTTCATTAACTGCTGCGGTGCGTTGATTCGTAAAGATTAAAGGAGGGGTGTAATTCATGGCTAGCGGAGTTAATAAGAAATTACTTGCCAAGACAGACATGAACTTCTTCCGGGAGTTCACGGCTAACGCGGCAAGAGCAGCAAGGATGTTGGGCTACGCAATGGCTGTAGGTATCCTTGTAGTCTTCATAGTTGTCGGCTTGATCGGTTACTTAGCAGTAAGAAACTACATGAAGCAGCAGGATATCAACAATATCAATGCCGAGCTCGCAGGTCCCGAATATGCAGGACTCGAGGAGAAGGCTAAGCAGCTTCAGGAAGAATTAAAGCAGAAGAACAATTACTTCTATGCTTTGACTTCAATGCGTACTAACGTTGACAGAACGGCTGACGTACCTCTTGAGATCCCCGGAATCCTTGCAAAGAGCATTCCGAGCGACTCATATGTTACTGATTATGCAATCGACGGCTCTTCAATGAAGCTCAACGGTTTCTCATTCAGTTACTACAGCCCTGTAGACATGGTTAACATGCTTCAGGCTTCAAAGGTATTCACATCCAGACCTATTATTACCGTCACACGTGTTGAGCAGACCGATGTCGGTAAGGCCGATGCTTTCTACAACGAAAAGACAGGCGATATCATTGCTCTTAACAACTACTATTCTTTCAAGATCGAAGGAACGCTTATCAGCAAGGTCTATATCTCTGTCGGACGTTTCCTCAACGGCTCTACAGTTACGAGCCTTTCAGGCGTTGAGACAACCGAATACACAGCTGGTGCTGAGTATAGCTACACAGAAGGCATCAACACCTATACTGCCGGTGGTGTTACTTATAATCTTGTTAAGATCACCGTTAACGGAACAGACGTTGATGCACAGAGCCTCGCAAACATCAAAGCGGCTAATGCTTTGAGCGGAACGGCGAAAGAGAATGCTGAGATCAATCTCTACTATGAGGTTGCCACAGCAGCTGCGCCTTCTGAAGCCGCGAAGTAATAAGGAGGTATCAGACAGATGAATAATTTATCAGCTCGTGAAAAAACCGGAATATACGTGATCTCACTGTTGATCCTTATATTGCTCGGATATGTTCTCGGAATCAGAACATTGAACAATAAGTATGATGTACTTGAAAAACAGTACAAAGAGCTTGTTGCCAAGAAAGAATACCTCATCAAGCTTAAGGAGAATGTTGCACAGACTACTGAAGAGATTCAGAGACTCAATGAGAACATCTCCAAGGTTGAGCTCTCATTCATTGACAAGCTTGAGACAGAATGTCTGATGCAGTATGTCCTCGATACATTTGAGACATCCGGTATCCCTTACCTGTCACAGATCGATTCTGAAGACGTCAAGTGTGCAGCAGTTTCTTATGCTGACGGCAAGACTTCACCTGACACACTTCAGTGCACCAGAGTCAATGTAGTTTATGCTTCTACTGACGGATACATCATTCCCCAGTACAACCGCAATCCTGATACTACCAGCAAGGCTGAAAAGGATGCTAAGGCTACAGCTAAGGAATTGATCACCAAGATGGGCAAGGATGAGTACGGTAAGGCTAAGGGTTATGATGAGTTCCTTAAGGGTCTTGAGAAGATCGCAAAGGATAACCCGGGATGCATCAAGGTTACAAACCTCTCTGCAGTTGCCACCAACGGTTACTTCAAGCTTTCAGCTTCGATCGATTTCTATGGAACAGTTCTGACCAACCGTGTTTCTGTTGATAAGAATGATGCAGGATACACCAAGTGGAGAGGTCATACCGGTGTTGATACATCCGGCGGATTTATCGGATTCCCTTATGTTGTCAAGAATGAGAACAGCTTGTGGAACGGATATATCCTTCAGGGCTTCGACGTTTATGCCGACAGACCGTTCGCTGCTTACTGGGCTAATGCGGTATTTGCTCAGCAGTTCGCCGCTAAGGGCAATACTCTTGCTAAGTTCTTCGGTGTTAAGGATCCCAGACTTGTTCAGGTTCCTGAGAAGACTACGAAGAAGAAGTCCAAGAAGAAGGCTACGCCTACTCCGGCTCTTGTAAAAGTTCCGGGCACTTAATTAACTACAATTCAGCCCGGGAAGAAGGTAATTCCTCCTTTCCGGGCTGACTAAAGTAGTGTAGTGAAGGAAAAAATACGAATTGTGGCAAAAATTTGAAAAAATTTGTAAAAAACTATTGCATTAATTCACAATCGTGTTATACTGACATTACAAACTCAATAAACCTTACAGGAGGAAATTCAAAATGAAGAAGATTCAGAAGTCAAAGAAGGGTTTCACCCTCGTAGAGATGGTCCTTGTTATCGCTATCATCGTTATCCTTGCAGCGGTTCTCGTTCTCGGTATCGGTACATACCTCAACAAGGCTAAGGCAGCTTCTTCTTCCATCCAGGCTCACAATAGCTCCATTTCTATTGTAAACTCTGAGATCGAAGCAGCTATGAGCTAATCCTTTAGGATTTAACTTAAAGCACAAGGGGCGGGGGAGTGATCCCCCGCTCTTTTTATCAATTTGTAAACTTTTTTAACAAATTGTGAACATTTCTATTGAAATTTTCCATAAAGCATATATAATTAGATTGTAAAAGTATGGATTAATAGTCATCTTTATGTTCGGAGGCTGTTATGCGTAGAGTAAGCAAACTAAGTAGAAATTTCCGCGGCTTCACCCTGGTGGAAATGCTGATCGTTGTCGGAATCATTATCATCCTCGCGGGTGCTGTTGCGCTTGGCGTAAGTGATATCCTCGATCCGGCAAAGCACGCAGGGAGCAGCGTCAGCCTTCGTAAGGCTGCCGAGTCCCAGTCGATCGCCCAGAGTGAGAATAAGCTTAAGAATTACGGTTTTTAAGGAGGTTTAACATGAAGAGATTTTCAAAGTTAAAAACAAAGAAAGGCTTCACCCTTCTTGAGACACTGCTCGCGACAGCCATTCTCGTAATCGTCGGTTCTATGATGATGGAAGGCTTCATAACGTCAATGGGCTATTCTTATAACACATCTGTTTATTCTAAATCTGCAGAGTATAACAGCCAGCTTTGCCTGACTCAGCTTGCCAAGTGGTCCATGTATGCCGATAACGTCAAGAAAGTCAAGGCAGACGGTTCGTTTGAGAAACTGGATGCAGCATATAAAGATGTAGGCCAGTATGGTTGGAACAATTCGAACAATAACACACAGCCTAAGACGATAAATTTTGAAGGCGGTGTTGCAGGTTACAGCCTCGGAAAGATCAAGGTTGCTGTCTATGAGAAGAAGGATGTTGCTACGGGCGCTACAGACCTGACAAAATTCACGGAAGAGAAGATCGTTGACAACAATAACGCTTATGCTGACAACCGTACGATCCTCTTCTATTATCCGACAAACAACGGAACTCCTTCTGACTCGTATTTTGGAAACACACATATATACAGAAGAGCTGACGGTACTTTGTGGTGGGGATATGATGATGCTGCCGGCAACGGTGTCCCGCTCGCGAAGAAGTCTTGATAGAGTGAATGCTGATTACCGCATAATTGGAGGATGATACTATGAAACGTGTACGTAGCAATAAGCGAGGCTTCACTCTTGTAGAAATGATGCTTGCGCTGGCGATTATTACCATCATCGGCTGGACCACAGTCGCATTGATGATCGCAACCAGGGATTCTTTCATGACAACCTATAACACGAATGACTCTGCAGACTATGCGTTGCTGTATGCGAATGGTTTTGAGAACTCTTTCCTTGCACACACACAGAATCATTCAAACGGAACATTCGGCACGAGACCTGACAACTCCGTTCTCGAAGATAACGCAGGTCATCCCATTTTCGAACCCAGACAGATGAAGACAACTAATGTCAACACCAAGAAGCAGGTTGATAAGTGGATCGTCAGGACATATTTCAAATATGACAGCACAGATGCTTCACAGGTTGTTAAGTACAAGATCTTCGTTATCGATAATTACTACAGCCCAACGTGGAGAGTAATGACCGTTTATGAAGGTTCTGTATGGGCTCCTCATATGGGTACCGGCAAGCTTACATTGTCATCAGCTATTACCGATCCTCAGGGTGTTGATACTTACCTCAGGTCCAATTATTCTCTGTCAGGTTGGGGCAATTACATTTCATACAAGTTCTCATAATAGTTCTGTCTGAATTGAAACAGTTGAATCAATACTCCGCAGGATTGCCCTGCGGAGTTTTTTATTGCTTATTTCGGTGTGATAAAATAAGACAATTATCGAAAGGCAGGAATCATGATGAAGATAAATGTCGGACTAGATATTGGCGGCAGCACGACCAAGATAGTGGCGATGCGCGATAAGGATATCGTTGCATCTGAGATCGTCAGGGCCGGGGATCCCGTCACATCCGCTTTCGGAGCAGTAGGCAAGCTCATCAACAATCACGGACTTAAGCCTGAAGATATAGGAAGGATCAACATCACCGGAGTTGGTGCGTCTTATACGACTACACCCGTATTCGGAATAGATACCGTCATGGTTGAAGAGTTCATTTCCACCGGACTTGGCGGACTGTATCTTTCAGGACTCGATCATGCGGTCGTCGTCAGTATGGGTACCGGAACAGCATATCTGGATGCTTCATACGAAAAAGTTAAGCATATTATAGGCTCCGGAGTCGGTGGCGGAACGATCGCAGGACTTTGTAACGCCGTATTGGGAGTAGAAGACGTCCTTAAGCTTTCCGACATGGCCAAAGAAGGATCGCTTCCGGCATGTGATCTAACGATCGGTGATATTTCAAAGAAAGAGATTCCCGGGTTACCGATGGATGCAACTGCATCGAATTTCGGCAAAGTTGCTGATGACCTGAAGAGGGAAGACAAGGCAGCAGGCATCTTCAATCTCGTATATCAGGCGATAGGTTCCATGTCGGTCCTGTCTTCAAAGATCTGCGGACTTAATGACATAGTATTCACGGGCCAGCTTACTGCAATTCCTGTATGCAGGGATTTCCTCATACCTTTTGCAGACTTGTATGACGTCAATTTCATAGTTCCCGATAATGCTGTTTACGCAACGGCGATAGGCAGCTGTCTGGCAGGAAACAACGGGGAATCATGATGGCGGCAAAGAAAAACAGGGCTCCTGAACTTGATCTTTTGAGAGGATTTGCACTGTTCATGATGATACTCATGCACTTTGCGTATGATATCAGATATGAGTTTCATGTCCCGATATTCTCATTTCTTGAGGCGAACTGGTTCTGGGCGTTCGTCCATCCGTTCTTCCTGGTGATATTTGTCGGAGTGTCAGGCGTCTGCAGCACTTTTTCGAGAAGCAATCTCATGAGAGGATTAAAGCTTCTCGCCGTTGCGGCCGGACTTACACTGGTTACATGGCTCATAACGACATATGCAAATATCAGGTGCCTGATCATATTCAATGTCCTGGCCCTTTTGGCAGTGTCCATTCTTATTTATTCCCTTGTGCAGTTCATAGAGAAAAAAGCCCATATAAGGCCTGTCGTGATAAATGTCTTTCTGGGACTGTTCGGTACGTTTTTTACGGCGATAGGAAGTACGATCAACAACATGGACAACTCTACTTCAAATCTGATCTTCCTTCCGGTCGGATTTAAGATTCCCGATTCACCTGTCGTAGTTGATGCTATGGAGTTGTTTCCGTGGCTGGGCGTATTTCTTATCGGCTGTGTAATTGGCAGGGTGTGCTACGCAAACAAAGAGTCCCTCATTCCTTCCGGAATGAAAAAGATCCATGCGGTATCTGCCCCGTTTGAGTTTATGGGCAGACATTCGCTCATAATCTATCTGGTTCATCAGCCGCTGGTCTACGGGATCCTTTATGTGATATTTCTTGCTTTAGGAAATAGATAATGTTAATTCTGTCCAAGAAGAAGAAAAAGATATTTTGTAAGATACTGACGATAACGGTTTTTGTCATTGTCATCGTGGCAACATATCTTCTCGGAAGATATCTGCCAAGAGAGATCGCAGACACGTATTCATCTGAGTTCTTCCCGGCTGTGGCTTCGGTTCCGCAGAGGCTGAACTCAGTGACCGCTATTTCTCTGACGGAGATAACCGTTGTAGTCTTGGGATGTCTTATTCTTCCGTTCTTTGCCGGATGGATCATCGTCTTTGTGAAAAAGGCTCTGACGCACGGGTTGGGCCAGTATATTTATATGAGCCTGAGGAACACTCTTGCTGTGTTAATGGTTCTCCTGATCCTTTTCGAGATGCTTCACGGCCTCAACTACAGGCGTACACCCGCAAGAACGATGCTGGGGTTAGGGACGGATAAACTGACTCTTGAGGATTACTTTGAAACGTTCGAGTGGGCGTATCAGGGCATGATCAAAGCAAGGTCGGAACTTGAAGAAGATGAGAACGGAGTTGCAAAGCTGTCTTCAGATTTCGAAGAGATTTCCGGGTATGCATCAAGTGTAGTCGATTCTTTCTGTGTCAGTTATAAGATCGCGAAATACAAGTGCCCTGCCAGAGCCAAATCCGTAAGGCTGAGTCATTACTGGAGCTGGACTTATATCGTGGGTACGTATAATCTCTTTTACGGTGAAGCGAACGTCAATACGGATTTTTATGATGCCACCTCGATCCCTACAACTACCTGTCACGAACTGTGCCATGCCAAGGGCTTTGCTAATGAGACCGACTGCAATCTTATCGGAGCTTTTGCATGCATTACTTCGGACAGGGCTGATTTCAGATATTCCGGATACTTTACGATATACTTCGCCTTGCTTAATGAGATCACCAAGCTTAGCAAGCAGATGGGTTTTCACTATGATACGCATATAAGTGCAAAAGAGTTCTTACCGATAGCGCGCGATTATCTGGCTTATGTCAATTATTGGAAATCGATCGATGAAGAGGTGGCTGAAGTACAGAAAAAATTCGGGATAAACATAACCGAGCAGGCACTTGCGGCCAACAACAAATTTCTTGAATCGAACGGCGAAAAAGGCGGCAACGAGACATATAACGTTCCGGAAAACGAATACGTGGATTTCTACCTGAAATATATTGCTAATAAAGGTGGCAGTGATGCTTAAAGTAATCCTTGAAGGTCACGATAAGTATTACGGCATAACCGACATCGTCAGGATGTTTTTCGGGGATATCTCTGAGGATCATGAGCATTCGTGCGTTATTGCCGGAGACGGACCTGACATGACGCTTGTGAATACGCTTGAAAAGGACGGCAGTTCCGTAACGTTCGATCAGGCAGCCGGAAAAAGATATTCTTTTGACGGACCTTCTCTGGAGATTGGACGCGAAGTCAAGAGATCGCTCTACATCGCGCTGTCAGACATTACGGGGATGAAGATGCCCTGGGGGTGCCTCTCGGGGATCAGACCGACGCTGGTCGCTTCAGAGGAAGGCTCAAAGGAAGAACTGACAAAGAAATATCTTGTCAGGGAAGACAAGGCCGCACTTGGATTTGAGACTGCAAAAGAGGAGATGCGGCTGCTTGAGGCTATTTCTCCGGAAGATCTGAATATCTATGTGGGCGTTCCGTTCTGTCCTTCAAGGTGTTCTTACTGTTCTTTTATTTCGCAGGATATATCACACCACATGGGAAGGCTCGGCGAGTACGAAGCCGCGCTCGAAAACGAGATCAGGACGCTCTCTCCTTTGCTTAACAGGCGGGTGGCATCGCTTTACATGGGCGGAGGAACGCCGACGGTCTTCAGTGACGAGCAGTTCTCGCGCGTTCTGGATACTATCTACTCGAGCATAAAGATCGATCCGGATTGCGAGGTCACTATCGAAGCAGGGCGCCCTGATACCATTAACCGAAATAAGCTTGAAGCCATGCGTTCGCACGGCATAGGCAGGATCTGCATTAATCCGCAGACGATGAGGGACGAGACTCTTGCAAAACTCGGACGGCGCCATACGTCATCGGACATTATCCGGGCATATGATCAGGCAAAAGAACTCGGTTTCGAGGTCATCAACATGGATCTCATCGCGGGACTTCCCTTTGAGACCGGAGATGATTTTGTAAGATCCGTATCAAAGCTGATAGATATCGGCCCCGGCAACATCACCATACACACGCTCTACAAGAAGCGCAGAGCGGCTCTGACGAAGGAGATGGTGATGGGCAGGGATGATTCACGAGGAGATATCGACGCGGCTGTCAGAGAGGGCTACAGGCTCCTTTATGAGGCAGGCTATCACCCGTATTATCTTTACAGGCAGAAGGATACGGGTCACGGACTCGAAAACACGGGATTTGCCAAAGGCGACACCGGGTGTCTTTATAATGTTGCCATGATGAGCGATGCGCGGGACGTCCTTTCATTTGGAGCGGGCGGAATGAGCAAGCGCTGTTTCGAGCAGGAAGGAACAACCTCAAAACACAGGGTGGAAAGGTGTCCGACGGTCAAGGACGTGCTGACATACATAAGCAGCAGCGAAGAGATGGCGAGGCGGAAATCGGAATTTTTCGAACTTTGAGGTATAATATATCTTGGAGTAAAATTTCGTGATGAAAGAAATGGAGAAAAAACGCAACAGACTGATACTGCTGATGCTGATCTTGCCTTTGGCAGTCATCCTGATCTCTACGGGATGTAAAAAGAAAAGAGACGATCTCTATCAGTTTGCCATTACGTCAGTTACTACTTCCGACAGCTCGTCGGAAGAGGTTTCCATGCCTTCCGAGAGCGAGACAGTAACCGAGACGGAGAGCGAAGTTACCACCGAAACGGAAACCGAACCCACTGAAGAGACTACCGAGACAGAGGAGACGACGCCCACGCCGACTCCGAAGCCGACTCCGAAGCCGACGAAAAAGCCTACCAAAAAGCCGACGCCAACTCCCAAACCGAAGATAACCATAAAGGGTAAGAAGACGTCTAAAAAGATAGTTTATTCCAAGCCGAAATACACGGAGTATCTTTTTGTCGGCGATTCGAGGACTGTCGGACTTGATGACTGCGTCAGCGGGATTTCCAGCATTGCGAAGGTAGGTGCGAAAGTCGACTATCTTAAGAGTGTTTTGTCCAAGGTGACCAAGACAAGGAAAAAGAACGTAATATTCAATTTCGGCGTAAACGATCTTGGAAATATTAACAAATACATAAAAGTTTATAAATCTCTTCCCAAGGATTTTATCAAGAACAATAACGTCATAATAATGTCTGTCAATCCCACTGACGGTTCAAAATATAACAGCTGGAACAAGGACATCAACAGCTTTAACAGCAAGATGAAAAAGAACCTTCCGAGCGGCGTGAAATACCTTGATACAAACAGCAGGCTCAAAAAAGAAGGCTTCAGCACACGTGACGGAGTTCACTACACTACGGAAACTTATAAGAAGATCGCCAAGCTGACATTCTATTTCTGCGGGGATGTAAACCGCAAGCCCTGAATTACAATCCGTCCTTATTTTATTAATATTGTGTAACGCGCGTGTAAAGGTAATCCCTGCGGTGTTCTGATAAAATGTACTCATAGTATAACGGAAAGGTGTGTTATGAGGACCGTATTATCGGTTATTTTTGTACTTCTGATTATCGCGCTGCTTTTATGCGTGGTATTTTCACTGCGTTCAAAGAAGCCTATCGGTAAATCCGTTGCCAACCTTCTTGTAGGATTGACGATCCCGGTACTCGGAAACCTCATACTCATCGTTACTTCTGTTCAGTTATTCGCGGAGTTCGGATGTAATGTTTATTTCCTGGGCATGGATGCTGCGGTTATTTCCCTTTTGTTTTTCACACACGCGTATTGCGAAATAGGAAAACCGAAGCTCAGTATCAAGCTCCTGATCTACGTGCTCTTCGGAATCGACGTTGTGCAGTATATTCTCAATCCATTCATCAGATTTACGTTTACGACCGAGGAGATATCGGTCGACGGACGCGCATACTACAGACTGCTCCCCTACATAGGACAGACATATCACAGGGTTGTTTGCTACGGCTTATTCTTTGCCAGTCTGATCATTTTCATTGTCATGACCGCAAAAGCATCGAAGGTCTATGTTGAGAAATACATGGTCATCCTGTTCTCGATGGTCATAACGGGCGGAATAGAGACATATTATATTTTCTCCGGTCATCCTCTCGACATGTCCATGATAGGCTTCGGATTTTTCGGCCTTCTCGTCTATTTCTTCTCTTTGCAGTACAGATCGATGAGAGTATTGGATAAACTCCTTGCCAGCATGGCATCCGACATGCCGGAAGCGTTGTTTTTCTTTGACAAGGACGGAAAGTGCATCTGGACAAATGACCCCGGAAGAAAGCTTATCGGCATCTCGAAAGAGAACTATGATGATGTTGTGGCCAATCTCAGATTCCTGTTTGACGACATAGATCTTGAAAGCAGCGGATGGGAGAAGAGAGTCATTATCGGTTATGGTGATGAAGCTCAGTACCTGGATCTGTCCATGAGATCCGCCGTTGATGAGCTCGGAAGAACAACGGGTTCCTACCTGAGCGTCCGCGATAATACGGAGGAACAAAGAACGATAGAGCGTGAGATCTATAAATCTACACATGATGCCGTTACGGGTCTTTATACAAGGGAAAATCTTATCGAGCGCATCACCAAGCGATTGAACCACGATAAAGAAACCGATTATATGATCGGATATATCGAGGTATCGAATTTCAAAATGATCAATGACGTATTCGGAAGTGAATTCGGAACAACGACGCTTCTCAAGGTTGCAGATACCATAAAGACGAATTCAAGTCCCAAGACCATATACGGAAAGCTCGGTTATGATTCGTTCGGAATACTTATCGATAAGAAGGCCTTTGATGAGGAAAAACTCGAGAAACTCCTCGAGACGTTTTCGATCGCGGATGAGAATATGGAACACCACATTATCATCCATTTCGGTGTTTATGATTTCAATCCCGATGAAGATATTGACGTTCAGCTCTGGTTCGACAGTGCGCGTCTTGCCACGGCGGCAATTACGGATAACTATCAGAACCGCATCGTCTATTACGATGACAAGCTCAGGAATGAAGTTATTCACGACCAGCTGATATCCAACCAATTGAAGGATGCCATTGAAGAAAAGCAGATCAGACCGTATCTCCAGCCTATAGTCGATTCACGCGGATTACTTGCCGGAGCTGAAGCACTGGTCAGATGGATCCACCCCGAAGAGGGATTTATGAATCCGGGACAGTTTATTCCTGTTTTCGAGAGGAATGGATTGATATCCGTTGTTGACAAGTATATGTGGAGATGTGCCTGTGAGATATTGGCATCGTGGAAGGAAAGAGGGATCGAAGCCTTTATTTCCATCAATGTCTCACCCAAGGATTTCTACCGACTTAATGTTGTGTCAGAGTTAAAATCATTGGTCGAGGAGCATAACATCAAGCCCGAAAAGCTCAGAGTCGAGATCACTGAGACCGCCATGACATCGGATTCCGTAGATATGATCAAGACGATCTCGGATCTTCGTGAATACGGCTTTATCGTTGAAATGGACGATTTCGGAAGCGGATACTCGTCACTCAATCTCCTTAAGGACATCAACCTTGATCTTCTGAAGATCGACATGCAGTTCCTCAAGGACTCCGAACGCAATATGAAGGCGGGATTGATCATCAAGAGTATCATCAACATGTCTGAAGATCTCGGGATCGATACTCTTACCGAAGGCGTGGAGACTGCAAAACAGTATGAGAAACTGTTTGATATGGGCTGTAAGCTCTATCAGGGATACTATTTCTCCAAGCCCATACCTGTGGAAGATTTCGAGAAGCAGTGGTTTGACTGATTGATTCAGTTTCAAAACAAAGAAGGAACTGTCTCAAAAGTGAATGATCTCGCTTTTGGGACAGTTCTTTTTTATTCTGACTGCCTGACCTATAAGAAATGAAAAATTCTTTTCTTATAGGTACATTTTTGGCCTTTTAGCCGTTTTCAAAGAAAAATGTACCTATAAGAAATCGAAAACGAAATTCTTATAGGTACACAAGTGTCTGAAAACACGATTTTAGAGCAAATCGTACCTATAAGAAACGAAAAATCTGTTTCTTATAGGTCATTGCAAAAACAGATATAAAACGATAGAGGCTGTCTCATTATGTTATGAGACAGCCTTTTATTTCAATCATCACAAGTATTGATATGCTCATGTTATGGATTAATTGCAGGTACTGTGCCTATAGCTTTCTTTACCTCATCATATCTGGCATCCATATTACTGTAATGCTGTGCACCCGGAGTATTCATATCAACAACTCTGATTCTTATTGCTGTGCCGGGAAGTGTTGCAGGACCATTTGGATCTTCTACATAATAACAACCTGCGTGCAATTCAACTGCTGTTGCATTCTTATTTGAATTTGTAATCATTGACATAATACCAACAAGTGTAACACCACTAAGAATTGCAATTACTGCAATTACAAGCAACATTTCTACCAGGGTAAAACCCTTCTTTGATGACTGCGACTTATTTACCTTCTTCATTTTCTGTTCCTCCTGTTTTGTGTTTGGTTTTGTGTTTGTTTTTGTTTGATGGCTTCATTATCATGTGTTGCAAGGCCTCCAACAATCAGCAATGATCGTTGTCCGTGATGCTTAATCAACACATAGGAAACGTTGTGTTGATTTAGCGCAAAAAAACTTCAAAATTCCTGCAATTGAATTGAAGAAAAATAAAAAGACGCAGGTGTTGCAAAAGTGACGATGCCACTTCGTTGCGAGGCTTCCTTAAAAGTCCGGAAAAGGCTGGCGACTTACTAAATCCGGAAAAAACTCATATTCGTAAGTGCGTTTTCATGAAATTTGCTCAATTTATAAGGAACTGCACTTACGAAATAGAAAAACAACTCGTTTTCGTAAGTACATTTTTCCTGTGAAGCCGAAAAAAGTTGAGAAACGCACTTACGAAAACAGCGAAAAGGCTTCTTTCGTAAGTCAATGCTTGCCGGATTAGTTTAAAAGAAAAAGGGCTGTTGCATTTCGTTTTGCAACAGCCCCGATTTTCTTTGTTCTGGTCGAGGTGACAGGATTCGAACCTGCGACCCCATGCTCCCAAAGCACGTACGCTACCAACTGCGCTACACCTCGATGCTCACGGCGGTAATTATATATGTTTTGCGGCATCACTGCAAATAAATGAACTGTGTGGCGAAATAGGGATATAATAACTTAACCGGATTTAGCGGAGGTTTATGTTTTGATCAGGGTTGCCAGCTACAAAAAGGATTCCGTTGAGACGTACGGACTCGGGGCGACGGTCGTTATGGAATATCTGCTCCATGCAAGGGAGAAGGTTGAAGCCGTTATACTGCATCCACAGTTCAGATCGGAAGATACCATAGAAAAGATCAGATCCCTTTGCGGGAATGACATACCCGTTTCAGTCGAGGAAAAGCCTTTCAACATCCTTTCAAAAAAGGAGAACTGCTTTGTCATCTGCGTCATCTCCAAGAAGGAAGAACATATCGGAAACGGAAACCACATGGTCCTTGTTAATCCGTCCAACGCGGGCAACATGGGGACGATAATGAGGAGCTGCCTGGGATTCGGAGTCAGGGACCTGGCGGTAATACCGCCGGCCGTTGATCATTTTGATCCGAAAGTCATCAGAGCTTCAATGGGTGCAGCGGCAAGCGTCAGGACTGAGGTTTTCGGTTCGTTTGAAGAGTATGCAGCCCGTTTCCCCGGAAACCGCTTGTATCCGTTCATGCTGGACGGAAGCACGAAACTCCACGAGACGGTCATTGAGAAGCCTTTTTCACTGATAATGGGAAATGAAGCCACAGGGCTTCCAGCGGAGTTTTCTAAGATCGGCAGGCCGATAAGGATCGACCATTCAAACTCGATCGACAGCCTCAATATCACGATCGCCGCAAGTATAGGTCTGTATGAGGCAACAAAAGGTATTGATAACGATTTGCAATCGTGATACAATCCTTTGGTTAAATTAGGATACCCATTTAGAAGGAGAGTAATATAATGCCTAACGTCAAATCAGCTATCAAGCGTGTAAACGTTTCCGAGAAGAAAGCTGCTGCAAACAAGAGCAAGAAGACAGCTATCCGTACAACAGTTAAGAAGGCTAAGGCTAACATTGCTGCCGGAGAGAATGTTGAGGCTACGCTCAAGGCTACACAGAAGGCAGTCGATCAGGCTGCTGCTAAGGGCCACATGAGCAAGAATGCCGCTTCAAGAATGAAGTCCAGACTTGCTAAGGCTGCAAAAGCTGACAAGTAATCTGAAGCTAATTCAAAAGATCAAATCCCGCATTCATTGCGGGATTTTTTTATGTCATTACGGGTTTTACGGTCCAGGCGTATGAGATGTCCCTGCCGTACAGGTCATTTGCTATCGCGGAGGCGCGCATCTCCAGCTCGAAAACCTGTTTGAGCTCTTCATTCGATGAGCAAAGCTCGAGCGCATCGGAGGGATTGCTGATGACAGGGAGTTTCGTGCACTTTCCGATGATCTTGAGGCAGTAGCGCCCTTCACGGTTAAAGCCGAGTACTCTTATGTACGGCGGATGATCAAGCTTTACGAGATCTTTGTTCTGGCCTGCCTCGAAAGAAGCGATCGCCCGGTAGATGCGGGTCATCGTGAAACGCTTGGTATCAGCAGCTTTTGCAAAGGATCTCAGGAAGTGATCGTCAGAAGGCAGATCACCCGGCCTCAGATCTGAAACAAGATTCTTAAGATATCCGTCAAGGTCATCACCCATGTAAGCACAGTCTCCGATCCCGGACAGGGCACTTGAAAGGTGCATGAGTGCACGGCGTATGTATGCTGCCATATCAGGAAAACCGAATTCTCCGGCAGAATAGGATGCGAGCATTGCTGCGAGCGATCTGTCGGGCATTGTGCCCTTTAAGGCGTTGAAAAGTGCGGCCTGACTGTAAGAGGGAGCCAATCCCGTCATCTTTTCCCTGACGGATGTCGCGCTCTCCAGCGACTGATCACGGGGGATCATGATTATATTGATGCGGCGCTGTTTGTCGATCTTTTTGAGCGCGGACAGATATTCAAGCGCAAGGATCGAATTGGGGCTCTTCAAGACTTCGTCTATGTTGCCTTGTATGTCATGAACTGTCGACTTAATGGCCGCTGCTCTGGCAGCGGGATATGAATTGCCTTCTGACAGGGCTTTTTTCAAGGCTTCTTTGAATTCCGGGGAATTCTCGTCCGTCTGTTCGGCAAGTGATCTGAGGAGCTCGGGAGTACCGGCATCGTATCCGAAAGCTATGTCGGTCACGACTCCGGTCGCGATGAGGGTTGCGATCCCGCCAAGTGCGAAACGTGCCGAAGGCGCGCAGGAATAAGTGAAAGGCAGACCCAGCACAACGTCGGCGCCGCACCTTAAAGCCTGCTTTGTCCTGACGTCAGAAGGGAGGATCGCGGGAAGGCCGCGCTGGACAAAGGATTCGGAGATGACGGGCATGACTATCGCCCTGGGATCATTTACGATCTCGCGTGCGCGGCTGATCAGGTTCTCGTGCCCCTGATGGAAAGGATTGAATTCCGCAACAATTCCTATTACGCGCATTTGGTTATGGCTCTCTTCTGTTATAATTCATTTGATAATTATATTTCATAAGGCAGGCAGGTTGCAATGAAGCGGCGCACACTGAAGTTTATCGAGAAAGGAAGCGGGAACAGAGTACCGTTTCTGGCGCGCTTTTCGCTGAAACAGAAGATCATTGCCGTACTGCTGCTGATCGCCGCAATATCGGGCGTAACGGCATATCTGCTTTATGTCAGGACTTTCGGAAATGCGGCACAGATCACGCTTTCTTCTCATGACAATCCCGGGTTCGAGTGGGAACAGATCGCTGCCGACAATAACATAATGAGCAATTATCTCTGGGGACGCACGAAAAAGCTCATGCTGACCAACGGCGGCGATGACGTTCTCATTCCGACTTATTACAAGATCGCGGGCAGACTGGTATCCCAGCCGGCCGAGAGTTCAGGAGTTTACGATCTTTCCGACCAGGCGTGGCTTCTTGACTGCTATGTTTATGCGGGAGATGCCGTGGCCGCGCGCAACCTGAAGAACAAAGTTGTCAGCAGGTTCCATTCCGATTCTGGTCTTTACCACAGCTTTACCGGAGACAAGGTTACGGAAGAACAAAAAGAGATCAAGACAACGGAAGACAATATCGCCTGGCTCGAAGCGTATCTTCGTTATTACTGCGCTTACGGGACAAACAGGGATTATGCTGAAGTGAAAAAGCTTATTGCCGCGATCTTTGACGAGACCGGCGCAGTCAGGCCCGAGCATCTGGATATTGCCAGATATGCCGATTCGCTCTACTACAGTCTCGATAAGCCCGAGACTGCTGACCAGAGCGGCAACTCGAGTCTTGATGAGGCATTAGGGATCAATGGGGAGACTGGTCAGGATTCCTCGGAAGAAGCGGGGACGAACCTGAAAAAAGTTGTAGGAGTTAAACTTTCAAACGTCAGACTGCCGCTCATCTATGATCTGGAGAAAAACAATCTGATAGCCGAGGGAGCTTATTCGCGCGCTCTGAAACTCGTCAAGGATGCAAAAGACGGTGACGGAGTTCCTTTCTATGCATATGCATATGAGAAGACTGAAAACGGCATCAATTACATATATTCGGGTTCCCGTGCCGGAACGGTCGATGTCGGCGAATCGATAGTCGTCATGGCAAATCTGGCGAGAATGAAGGAACTGGACGGTGATTCATACACCGAGATCAAGAATCTTATCCTTAACGAGAGAAGGATATACAGCAGTTACTATATCGCTACGGGCAATTACGGAGGCTCTGAAGCTTACAGACAATACAACTACGCATTGGAGCTGGCTTTTGATATGGACGACAGAGACCTTTACAGGGGGATCTGCAACGCGGTCGGAGCCCGTGTGGCAACAAAGTCTTCATCTCCCGCCATCTACATGATCTTCAGGGAACAAGACGGCAGATTCGTGTTTTACGCCTCTGATAATCTGGGTGTCCGCAAAGCCGTCTGACGAATTGAAAAACCCCCTTATTACGAGTATACTTTTACGCGTTATAAATAATACCCAAAAGGAGAATATAGATATGGCATTTATCGATGACATCATGGCCAGAGCCAAGGCCGACAAGAAGACCATCGTTCTTCCCGAGTCAATGGATAAGAGAACCTTTGAGGCTGCCGAGAAGATCCTTAAGTCCGACATGGCTAACATCATCATTATCGGAACACCTGAAGAGATTGAGAAGAATTCCGAAGGTTTTGACATCACCGGAGCAACGATAGTAGATCCTTTCAATGATCCCAACAAGCAGAAGTACATCGATAAGTTCATCGAACTCCGCGGCGTTGATACCATGGTAGCTGCTGCAAAAAAGAAGGCTGAGAAGAAGGGCCTTTCCGAGGAAGAGACAGCTGCTGCTATTGCTGACGCTCAGAAGAAGGGCATCACACCCGAGAAGGCACAGGCTCAGATGGAGTCTGACTATATGTACTACGCTTGCCTTATGTGCAAGTGCGGTGACGCTGACGGTGCAGTTTCAGGCGCTTGCCACTCAACAGGCAACACGATCCGTCCCGCTCTCCAGCTCCTCAAGATGAAGCCGGGCATTTCTTCCGTTTCAGGCTTCTTCCTTATGGACGTACCTAACTGCGATCTTGGTGAGCACGGTCTCTTCATTTTCGCTGACTGCGCAGTTAACACTGACGTAGATTCCAATAAGCTCGCTGAGATCGCCAAGCTCTCCGCTGAGTCTTTCGAGCAGTTCATCGGCGCTCCCGCAAAGGTTGCCATGCTCTCATATTCTTCTTACGGTTCTGCAAAGCACGACGACGTTACAAAGGTTGCTGAAGCAGTTAAGATCGCAAAAGAGAAGTATCCTGATCTCGTAGTTGACGGTGAGCTCCAGCTCGATGCAGCTCTCGTTGAAGAGGTTGGTCAGCTCAAGGCACCCGGATCTCCGGTCGCAGGCCATGCAAACACACTGGTATTCCCTTCACTCGAAGCAGGCAATATCGGTTACAAGCTCGTTCAGAGACTTGCAAAGGCTCCCGCTTACGGTCCTGTCCTCCAGGGTCTCGCACTTCCCGTCAACGATCTTTCCAGAGGCTGCAATG